>NZ_QTZH01000007.1:0-89795 GCF_003462585.1 Ruminococcus sp. OM04-4AA
AGCATTCTTATGGGGGAAGGGGAATTATGCCCTTTTTTATGTAATATAACTATTATTATAATCATAAGCAAAAGGACGCATGAAAAAACTCTCGTTTTTTCACACGCCCTTCTTTTTTTGAACAAAGAAGATGCCTCGCGAAAAACTATATTTCACAAGGCATCTTTTACTGTCTTACACGACAACTCTCTTCTTAATTATTTACTCGCAAAGTCCTTCGCTTTCAATTACTTTCACTACGCTGTCTACGTATTTCTCGCAGATCTCGTCAGAAGCTGCTTCTACCATAACACGGATCACCGGCTCTGTTCCACTCTCACGAACAAGAATACGTCCGTCTGTTCCAAGTTCTTCAGCTGTTTTCTCTACTGCTGCCTGAACTGTTGCGTTATCCAGTGCTGTCTTTTTATCCTTTACACGAACATTCTTCAGAAGCTGTGGGAAGATCTTCACTTCATCTGCAAGTGTTCCAAGTGTCTGCTTCTTCTCAATGATCGCTTCCATAACCATAAGAGATGTCAGGATACCATCACCTGTACGTGCATGCTTGCTGAAGATGATGTGTCCGGACTGCTCTCCACCAAGAACATATCCATTCTTAAGCATGTTCTCGTAAACGTACTTGTCACCAACTGCTGTCTGCTCATACTTCATACCAATCTTATCGCATGCTTTATAGAGTCCCAGATTAGACATAATTGTTGTAACAACTGTATTGTCTTTCAGTTTTCCCTGCTCCATGAGATATTTACCACATACATACATAATGCGGTCTCCATCTACAACATTTCCATTCTCATCGACTGCGATACATCTGTCAGCATCTCCATCATAAGCAAATCCGACATCCAGATGTTTCTCTTTTACATACTCCTGCAGAACCTCGATATGTGTAGAACCACAGTTTGTATTAATATTCACACCATTTGGCTCATTGTTGATCACATAAGTTTTTGCTCCAAGTGCATCGAATACACTCTTTGCAACACTTGACGCACTACCATTCGCACAGTCAAGTCCGACTCTCATATCCTTGAAAGAACGTGTTGCGAGAGAGATCAAATGACCGATATAACGGTTTCTTCCTGCTGCATAGTCAACTGTGCGGCCAATGTTCTCTTTTGTTGCCAGCGGGATTTCATCAATCTCACCATCGATATAAGCCTCGATCTTTGCCTCAACCTCAGCATCCATCTTATGACCTTCGCTGTTGATTACCTTGATGCCATTATCATAGTATGGATTGTGGCTCGCTGAAATCATAAGTCCACAGTCAAAATCTTCTGTTCTTACTACATATGAAACACTTGGTGTGGTTGTCACATGAAGAAGATAAGCGTCAGCGCCTGATGCTGTCAGTCCTGCAGCAAGTGCATACTCAAACATGTAGCTGCTTCTTCTTGTGTCTTTTCCGATTACGATTCTGGCTTTGTGCTCCTGTCCGAAATACCATCCAAGATAACGTCCTACCTTAAATGCATGCTCTACTGTCAGAACTACATTTGCCTCACCACGGAAACCATCTGTTCCAAAATATTTTCCCATAATAATCTTCCTTTTCTTTCTTGTGATACCCTTTTGTTATCAGATCTATTCACAAATTTGCTACCGTAAAACACATTTTCATTATATCAAACATGCTTTACAAGTTATTCCTATTATATTACCTTTATAAATCAGATACAAGCTTTTTTTCTCTTAACATTACACTTAACATTACTCTTCATGTCTTTAAAAACATACACGGTTTCCTCTTCTCAGTGTCCCTTTTTCTATGCTATACTTGAAAGGTTATGTTTTATAGTTATCATAAAAGAAAGGATTAATCTATCAAATGAATTCATTGAAGCCGATGTTACTTACATCATTAAAGAGCTACAATCGTTCTCAGTTCATCAAAGACGTGACTGCCGGAATCATTGTAGCAATTATTGCATTGCCGCTGTCAATCGCACTGGCACTTGCATCCGGTGTAGGACCGGAAGCTGGTATCTTCACTGCGATCGTTGCCGGATTTGTCATCTCTGCACTTGGCGGAAGCAGTGTACAGATTGCCGGACCAACGGCTGCATTCGCAACAATCGTCGCCGGCATTGTTGCCAAAGACGGAATGGATGGACTTGTCATTGCAACAATCCTCGCCGGTATCTTTCTGGTTCTGATGGGACTGTGCCATTTCGGAAGTCTGATCAAATTCATCCCATTTACGATCACAACCGGATTCACTTCCGGAATTGCTGTTACAATTGTAATCGGACAGCTGAAAGATTTCTTCGGACTTACCTATCCGGATGGGGTAAAACCGATCGAAACAACAGAGAAATTCCGTGCTGTTGTTGAAAACTTCTCTACAATTAATATTGATGCACTGATTGTCGGTGCAGTAAGTCTTGCTGTTCTGATCATTGCTCCATACATCTTCAAAAGAATTCCTGGATCTTTGATCGCAGTTATCATTGGAATCCTGATGGTTCAGTTCCTGCCGTTAAAAGTTTCTACAATTGGAAATCTTTATACAATCAGCAACTCGCTTCCATCCTTCCATCTTCCGGCTGTATCACTTGAAGTTGTTCAAAATGCTCTTCCGAACGCATTTACGATTGCTGTTCTCGCAGCGATTGAATCTCTGCTTTCCTGTGTTGTCGCAGACGGAATGATCAACGGCAAACACCGTTCCGACATGGAACTTGTAGCCCAGGGAGCCGGCAACATTGCTTCTGCCCTTTTCGGCGGAATCCCTGCGACAGGAGCTATTGCAAGAACTGCTGCAAATATTAAAAACGGCGGACGTACTCCGATTGCCGGAATCGTTCATTCCATTACACTGGTCATTGTACTTGTCGTACTGATGCCATATGCCGGAATGATTCCAATGCCAACAATCGCAGCAATCCTGTTTATCGTTGCATATAATATGTGCCAGTGGCGTACCTTTGTAAAACTGGTCAAGACTGCTCCAAAGAGTGATATCATTGTACTTTTTGCTTCCTTTATCCTGACAGTACTCTTCGACCTGGTCGTAGCAATTGAGATTGGTATGGTTCTTGCCTGCCTGCTCTTTATCAAGCGTATGAGCGAAGAAACACACGTCAACAGCTGGACTTATGTGGATGATGACACCCCGGATGTCGATGAACACCTTCAGAAACTTCCACTTCAGATCCGTGTCTATGAGATCTCAGGACCTCTGTTCTTCGGAGCAGCAAGTGCGATCGAACACATTGTCGTAAAAGATTTTACTACCTGCCTCGTTCTTCGTATGCGAAGCGTTCCTGCACTGGACAGTACTGCTATGAATGCTTTGGTTGATCTGGTAGAAGTCTGTGAGTCAAAGGGAATTACGGTTGTCTTTTCCCACGTCAACGAACAGCCAATGAAAGTTATGGAGAAAGCCGGATTCACAGAACTGGTTGGAAAAGAAAACTTCCAGCCGAATATCAGTGCCGCACTGAAACGTGCTGAAGAAGTTATTGCAGAATAATCAGGAGGATTTTACATATGATCAAATTAATCGCAAGCGACCTTGATGGTACGCTTCTTCATAACGGAGCACAGAAACTGACTCCTCGTGCCATAGAACTGATTCATGAACTGACACAAAAAGGCGTTCACTTTGTTGCTGCAAGCGGACGCCAGTATGATAATGAGCGCAGACTGTTTTCTGAGATTAAGGACGAGATTTCCTATATTGGAGAAAATGGTTCTATCTGTATTCATCAGGGAAAGGTGATCTCTCGCGGAATAATTGCAGATGACCTTGCCTGCCGCATTATAGATGAAGTGAAAAAATCACCGAATTTTGATATTCTCATTTCCAGAGAAGATGCCTGTCTGATCGAAGATCATCATGAAGCTTTTGTAAATCATATTGTAAATGTCATGCAGAACACAACAAAAATCGTAGATGACCTAAGTAAAATCGAAGGTCCGTTTCTCAAGATCGCAATCTGTAATATGATTGATGACACAAAAGTAATCATGCAATATTTAGAACACTTACAGGAAATGTTCGGTGCAGAGATCAAGGTCGTTACTTCTGGAAATATCTGGATTGACTTCATTGCTCCGGGAACAAATAAAGGTGCTGCTCTTTCTAACCTGATGAAATTATTCCATGTAAAACCAAAAGAATGTATGGCATTCGGAGATCAGCAGAATGATTTGGAAATGCTTGAACTGGTCGGTCACAGCTACGCGATGTCTAACAGTGCACCTGGTGTATCCTACTATGCGGATGAAGTAACTGATTCTGTTGAGGATGTTCTGGAAGATGTCCTGGCAAGTCTTAATAAGTAAATATCACCTGCGAACGTTACTTGTTCGCAACAAAAATCTCCCGAATGTTCACAGAAATTTCTGTAGGAACATCCGGGAGTTTTTCTATTCTATCTCTTCTTTTATATTTCTTCTTTAAATTCCAGAACTGCATATGGTTTTGCCTGTTCGTCACAGAGTTCCACAACAATCCTGTCTGCTTCTTTACTCAGCTTCGGGTAGATCATATCCCCCAGTACAGCTGCCTTTTTATACTCTACACGCAACTGTGCAATCTGAAGATCATCCGGAAGAAATTCCAATGCCATCTGCACATACTGACAGTTATTCACATGCTCATTTGTGTCAATATGATACTTTCTGACTGGAAATGCTTCCAGATCATCTGTCTCTTCCGGAAGTCGGATTTTTCTTCCCTCATATGGTATATCAAGTGGTTCTTCTACTCCATACAACTGAACATCCTTTGGCTGCGGCCTGGTTGGTCTTCCTGTCTCTGTATCAATAAATGCCCAGACTGAATTCGCACAGGCGAGATATTTTCCATCTGCATCTTTCATATAAAAGTTCCTGTTTCCAAACAATCCCTTGAATTCTGTTGCAAATGTTCCGATTGTGATCTTCTCACCAAGCTCCGGTTTCCGATTCAGGATCACCTGCCAGTAAGATAAAAGCCACGCTCTTTTCTCTTCCTTCAGAACCGTTGTACCAATTCCAAGATCCTCCGACTGGAAGGTACTACAGTCCTGAAAATAATTGATCAACGCCGGAACGGTCATCGTACCGTGATGATCTACCTCGCTGTAACGTACTCTGCTGTCAAATTCATACATTTTCTTAACCTCTTTTATTTCTTATTTCCAAAAATACCAGCCAATCTTAAACTTTGTATTCGCTGTCACTTTGGAATATTCTTCTTCCGTCAGTACCTGTTTTAATTGCTTCTTTCCTTTGTCAGGAACCACCGCATTCGTTGTATCCAGAAAGCAGAGATTCGGATAAAGCACGCACCACCAGTTATGTCCCTCTGCACTTCCCAGTTCTACCCGCAGTGCCTGATAATTTCCCGCAGGAAATGTCACATCACCGTAAGTCCTGTCAGGAAAGTAACAGGTTGTCACAGCCACATTCACACTCTGATCTTCTCCTGCCGCCGCAACTGTCTTTTCTCCGATTGCACGAATCTCATCTATATGTGTACGTGCCCACTGCACAGTCTGCTTAAGACACTGTTTCTCTTCCGGTTCTTCTGATAATTCTTCTTTCATATAATCCAATACTGCATCTCTTACCTGCAATTTCAGATTCTGGTCCTTTTCGCTGTCACTATTCGCTAACACATGAAAGCGAAACACTTCCTGCGCCAGGTGCTTCTGTGTTTCTTCCTGTGCATATAATTCTTGTTTTGTATATATCATTCCTGTGAAAAAAGCAGCGATCAGAAGCCCCGCTGCCACTGAAAAAATCTCTACTCTTCCCGACAGTTTTTCTTCCCGGGCAGATTTCAACTTTCTTTTGATCAATGCAAACCGTTTCTTCATAATATCATCCTCCATCTATGAACAGTAACATGATAAATCAATTTTGTTCATACATGGAGTCTTTCCACAAAAATGAATTCCATACATATACAATAAAGAATGTGCCGAGGCACATTCTTTATTCTTTAAGCATTTTCTTCTTTCTCACGGATAGTGCCAACAACCGTTTCTGCCTGGTTCTTAATATGTTGGCTTGTAAACTTTGTAGCCAGCTCTTTATCATGTCCGGCAATCGCATCAATAATTGTCTGATGCTCATTCAACAGTTGTGGGTAGCATTCTTTCTTCTTCAGATATTCAATTCTGTATCTATACATCTGTTCGCGCAGATTATTCAGAAGCTGGATCAGTCTGCGGTTATCTGTTGCAGCGTAGATAATATCATGAAATGCAACGTCTGCCTGTGCGATCTGTGTAATATCATCACTGTTGAGAATAGACTCAAACGTCTCTGCTGCTGCACGAAGCTCGCGCACTCCTTCTTCATCCATTCTGTCACATGCAAGCTGTACTGCAAGCTCTTCTAATGCACAGCGCACTTCCAGCACATCTCTTAGATTCTTCTCTGTGATTTCTGCAACCTCGGCACCTTTTCTCGGGATCATGAGGACAAGTCCTTCCAGCTCCAGTTTACGGATTGCTTCACGGATCGGGGTTCTGCTCACTCCGAGTTTATTCGCCAGCTGAATCTCCATCAGGCGCTCTCCCGGTTTCAGTTCTCCGCGCAGAATCGCCTGTCTCAATGTATTAAATACCACATCTCTCAGAGGCAGATATTCATTCATTGTTACTTCAAAATCAGTTCCCATTTTACTTCCTCCTAACGTTGTGTATATTCGTTACGTATGCCTGTCTTGTCAGACCTTTGTCCCGAATCATCTTCTGTGCTTCTCTTGCTGATGCCCGGTTTTCAAACAGACCAAACACTGTTGGTCCACTCCCGCTCATCATTGCCCCGATTGCTCCGCAATCCTGCATCACCTGCTTGATATCCGCGATCACCGGATGCATCGGTATTGTCACATCCTCTAACACATTCCCCATAGAATCTGCAACCTTGTGAAGATCTCCCTTCCGAAGTCCTTCCAGAATTCCGTCAATATCCGGATGCTCGACAATCTCTTTGGAGTCCAGTGCTTCATACACCATCTTCGTTGAAACACTGATCGGAGGCTTGGCGATCAGTACCGTACATTTCGGCATTGCCGGAAGAACGCTTAACTCTTCTCCGATTCCTTCTGCCAGAACAGTTCCGCGCATAATACAATATGGAACATCTGCTCCAAGCTTCACTCCACGTTCCATCAACTGCTGCTGCGTCAGGTGCAGCCCAAACAACCGGTTCATTCCAAACAGAACGGCTGCCGCATTTGAGCTTCCTCCTGCAAGACCAGCAGCTACCGGAATGTGCTTATTCAGTGTGATCTGAACCCCTTCTTTCAGATCAAATTCATCCATCAGAAGCTGCGCTGCTTTATAAGCGATATTGCCATCCCCGGTTGGAAGAAACTTCAGATTTGTTGTCAGTGTAATTCCAGGTTCTTTCTTCTTCGCAATCTTCACTTCATCATACAGATAAATAGACTGCATGACCATTCTGACATCATGGTATCCATTCTCGCGTCTTCCAAGCACATCCAGGCCTAAATTAATCTTGGCAAGTGCTTTTAATTCAATTTGATTCATCCTATGTGCCTCCATCGCTGTTTTCCAAAGAACTAGATGTGAAAATTTACACAAATGTATCTTGTATACATAGTACTTACAGTATACTCATATTTTCTTTAAAAATCAACAATTTATCCCCTATTTTCACATTTTCATTTTCCAATTCGTTTACATTCATAATCCCCTCAACTGTAGTCATATACTGTTTTGCCAACTCCCAGAGATCTTCTTTCTCCTGCACAATATGACCAACGATTCCCGGCCTCTTATCCATCTGTTCAAGATCCAGCGGTTTCTCCAGGACAGATACGATTGTCTGAAGTTCTACCTCCCGCCGTAAGAATGCATCAAATGCAAGAATTGCTCTCACTTCTACAGCCTCACTGCCTGCCATAGACACCTGGATCTGATCTACATGGTGACTCATTGTACAACGTACATTTTCCGGAAGATCGGAACATTCGATCAGATGTTGGAATGGTATCATCCCCTGCCAGCTTCCATATGGTCTTGCATCATCTCCTCTCAGGTAGAGAAAGCTAAGATGCAGGATTCCTTCTATTTGGATTCCTTCTTCTCTATACTCCGTATGCTCTATCTGGATTTCCCCTCTGCTGCAGAGTACTTGAAGTACATCATCTTTTAATTCTGGAAGTGAAAGCCGTTCCGTTAGTTTATATCTGGATTGGTTCTGCATTAAAAGCTCTTCAAAAACCGTCTCCTGTTTTTCCGGAATACACTGCTCTTGCAAAGAGTAAATATCTTCTAACAACTCCATCTCCTGCTCTTCGTAAAAGTTCATCCGCAGCAGTAATGTCCCTTCAATCCCAAGGACCCGCATCTCGCCGTCCTCATCCATGCGGATATCAACCAGTGTATCCTCCAGCGTATGTTCCACAGAATAGAACATTCCTTCTGTCAAGCCATTGCAAAGAAGTTTTCCTTCATATGGAATCACCTGGCTGACCCAGTCTGCCTTCAATTCTTCTGACAGATAGAGACAGAACACCTGCAGTTCTCCTCTGACTGTCACCTCATCTGTCCCCGGGCGTAATTCTAACTTTCTACCGTGCACTTCGGATAACAGAATCTGGCTGATACTCTCCTTCGTTCCCGGTAATGTAATCTCTTCTTTTATTCTATAAGTGTCTTTTTTTGTGTCTGACAATCCAAGCAGACGAAACTTTTTCATTTTTTTATAAACTGCATGCTCACTTTCCACATCTTCCGTGACTTCTTCACTTATCATCTGGTTCTTCCAATTTCAAGCTCTGTCAGCAGATGCAGACTCAGCTTTCTGGAATGCACCATTGATACACTGAACTCTGTTCTGAGATTTTTCAGGAAATATTCTTCCTCTCCCGGTTGTTCTACATATACCATCTCTTCGAATGGAAGCTTTCCTTCTAAAACTGCCGGTTGCGGATCCAAAGAGGCTGTCATGTACAAAATCTTAAATTGAGCTTTTCCACTGATTTTCAGATAATTTTCCACAAGCTTCATATCTTCCGTCTTCACGCAGACTATCCCTTCAATTACATTTCCCACATCCTCCTTTGCATCCGGAACGTTATAATCTTCGTCCAGCTGAAACTGATCGTAAATACATTTTCCCTCATGCATCAGACGTATCGCTCTCTTCACAATTTCCATCCTGCTCCTCCTCAATCAAACATAACCTCTTTTTCTGTTCCACTGATTTCCACGACTATGTATGGAAATGTCGTGATTTCTTTCGTCTCTTCACCAGTTGCCGGTCCCATCAGACTTGTATGCAAACAAACTGCATGCTCCGTTTCATAAAGTTCCTTCACCTCAATCGTATATCCTGTTGTCGGACATGCACCGTATCCTTCTGCAAGATATGTCTTTCCCTGATCCGAGTAGACAAAATGAAATGCTTTCTTTTTTAACTGACCGATCACTTCTGTCATCTCCTCCGGAAGATGCTCCTGGTCGATCAGAATATATTCCAGATCTTTTTGTTTTTGCTCTTTCTCAATCCTGGTAATACATCCGCTTATAAAAAAACAGACACACAGTAGAAACACAGTTAAAATGCCCTTTTGTTTTTTATTTTTCATTACAATATTTCAGATACTGTAAACAGTAACGCCATCCGGATTTTTTATTTCCCTTCAATCTATGCATCAGTTGTATTTTTTATGCTGCTACGGTATAATAAGGCTACATGCGCCAGTAGTTATTTTATATTATGGCGACTCTATTATTCATAAGACAAAAGAAAGGATATTGTATGTTTCGATTTATTTTTGTTGCATTTTTTCTGATTCTTTACCTGATTCTTTCGATTCCTGTTTTCTTTGTGGAATGGCTGATCGGTAAGTTTAATCCACATGCGCGTGACATCAGTTCTCTGCGTATTGTCCAGTGGGGATTTAAAGTGATTTTGAAAATGACCGGTGTGGAAGTCACTGTGATCGGTGAGGAGAATGTACCGGATGAACCTGTTCTCTTTATCGGAAACCACCGCAGCTTCTTTGACATTCTGCTTACCTACAGCAGATGCAAGAACCTGACCGGCTATGTTGCGAAAAAAGAAATGGAAAAAGTTCCGCTTCTTTCCACCTGGATGCGTTTCGTCTATTGTCTCTTCCTCGACCGAGAGAATCCAAAGGAAGGACTGAAAACAATCCTGCAGGCAATTGATTATGTAAAGAAGGGTATTTCCATCTGTATCTTCCCGGAGGGAACCCGCAATAAGGGCGAAGAATTAACTATGCTTCCGTTCAAAGAAGGTGCTTTCAAGATTGCCACAAAGACCGGATGCCCAATCGTACCGATTTCCATGAATAATACTGCTGAAATTTTCGAGAATCATTTTCCAAAGATCAAGAAAACACATGTTGTTCTCGAATACGGTACTCCGATCTATCCAAATGAACTGGATAAGGATGTAAAGAAACATATCGGAAGTTATGTGCAGAATATCATGGACGAGACGATTCATAAAAATGCTGCACTCATTAACAATTAGAATTGCTTTCTCTAAAGCAAGGACAGGTGATTGGTCTTACAAACCAGTCACCTGTCCTTTTTTCAATGTTTTAATTTTTCTTTACTCCGGATATACAAGATTGCGCTCATTCACCAGTGCATCCTTGTATTTCTTAATGTAATACTTCGCCATATCCAGATTCTGCTCCTGATAGTTGCCACACTGTTCCGGAGCTGCTCCCGGAATCTCTCCCTCGAATCCAATAATGAAGTCACACATCTCAAGAACCAGATCAAGTACATCCTCTGAATCCAGATTTCCGAACATTACAAGATAACATCCTGTTCTGCAGCCCATTGGTCCAAAGTAGATCACGTCATCCTTCTTCTCACTGTTGCGGAGAAATGTTGCGGCCAGATGCTCGATCGTATGAAGTGCCGGAGTGTCAACTACCGGTTCCCTGTTCGGTGCTGTGATTCTCAAGTCAAATGTCGTTGTCACACAGTCTCCTTTGGCATCTCTTCTGGAAACATACAGACCCGGCATCAGATCCAGGTGATTGATTGTAAAGCTTGCTATTCTATCCATAGTAAAATCTCCTCTTTCAACTTTCATTTTTATCCAGTATAACACAGATTAGAAGTGGCAACTAGCTTAAAACAAGTACATGATGAACAAACTTACTGCTTAGTCCAGCGACAGTTCATCAATCTTGCGGAGCTCCTCTTCTGTAAATTCTGTATTCTGTATTGCCTTGATATTATCCAATACCTGTTCCGGTTTTGATGCACCTACAAGAACGCTTGTTACAATACCATCCTTCAAGATCCAGCTCAATGCCATCTCTGCCAATGTCTGACCTCTTCCGGCTGCCAGTCCGTTCAGTTCTCTGATCTTCACAAGTTTTTCCTCTGTCAAAGCAGATTTCTTCAGGAAACGACCGTCCGTCATAATTCTGCTGTCTTCCGGGATTCCTTTCAGATAACGGTCGGTGAGAAGTCCCTGCGCCAGTGGACTGAATGCAATAATTCCCTTCTCCAGCTTCTTCGCAGTGTCTTTCAATCCATTTTTCTCAATTGTTCTATCAAAGATAGAATATCTGTTCTGATTGATCACAAATGGGCACTTCAAATCTCTTAAAATTGCTTCTGCCTTTTCCAATGTTGGACCATCATAATTTGAGAGACCCACATAAAGTGCTTTTCCTGACTGAACTGCACTTGCAAGTGCACCCATTGTCTCTTCCAACGGAGTCTCCGGATCCATCCGGTGATGGTAGAAAATATCCACATAATCAAGCCCCATGCGCTTTAGGCTCTGATCCAGACTGGAAAGAAGATATTTTCTACTTCCCCAGTTTCCATAAGGACCCTCCCACATATCAAATCCAGCCTTTGTACTGATCAGAAGTTCATCTCTGTATATACCAAGTTCTTCTTTCAGAATCTTGCCAAAATTCTTCTCCGCACTTCCGTAAGCCGGTCCGTAATTATTTGCCAGATCGAAGTGTACGATTCCATTATCAAATGCTGTGAGAAGGATTTCCTTCATATTCTCATAGACGCCTGTATCTCCAAAATTGTGCCACAATCCAAGTGAAATTGCCGGGAGCTTTAATCCACTCTTTCCGCAACGTACATAAGCCATTTTCTCATATCTGTCATTTGCTGCCTGATACATGTTTCTCTTCCTCTCTTTCGTAACGTAAAACAGGTGATAAAATAGTTCTGTATCTATTCTACCACCTGTTTTCATTATTTTAAATAAAATTTCTCTTTACTCCTCAGAGAACTGATCCTTTCCTGCGGAGCACAGCGGACATTCAAAATCTTCCGGTACATCTTCCCACTTTGTTCCCGGTGCAATGCCGCCTTCCGGATATCCCTGCTCCTCATCATATTCCCATCCGCATAAATCACATACATATTTCATAATTCCATATCTCCTTTTCTCTTCATCTTCATTTTATAATTATTCCTGATCTCACATCTGTTCACTACATGACAAGATCAATGAATTATTACCATTAGTTTTCAAAAATTGGTTCAAAATCGCTGACATCATGTCCGCAGATCGGGCAAATAAAATCTGCCGGAAGTTCGCTGCCTTCATATACATAATTACAGATTTTACATCTCCAACCAACGATCTTCTTATCCTGAGGTATCTCTTTCTTCTTTGGTTTTACACGATTCTGGTAATCTGCATAAGTAAGCGGTGCATTCTCATTCAACAGTTTTGCATCTGTTACTTCTGCAATAAACAGAGTATGTGTACCAAGATCCTGCTGTTCCAGAACCTTACCACTGATTACAGCACATGCCTGATATCCCATATATGGTATATCATTCTGATCAACCGGAAGCGTCAGATCTTTCATCTTATCCACATCTCTTCCTGACTGGAATCCGAAATGCTTGATCGTCTCAAAGGAACACTGCACATCTAACAGACTCAATGCAAAGATTCCGCTTTCTTTGATCAGATCACAAGTATAATTACTATTTAAAACAGATATTGCAATTCGAACCGGATCATTTGCTACCTGCATGCATGTGTTCGTAATACAGCCATTTACTTTCTCGCCGGAACGCGTGGATAACATAAATACTCCGTAAGACAGATTGTAAAGTGCTTTTTTCTCCATGTGATTACCTCCCTTTTTATTTCAGTAATAATTACTATTATTATATTCATATAATAGCTGATTTCTTAGCTATTGTCAACTGTAAATTTTATTTTCTCCAGTTTTTCTTTAAATTTTCTTCTGTTTTTATTTGAATTTTCAGACAATCATTTCTACTTATGCTATACTATCATTATAGTAACTCTGTTTTTATTTGAATTTTCAGACAATCATTTCTACTTATGCTATACTATCATTATAGTAACTCGTTAACAGCAACATTTTGTAAAGGCAGGGATGATTATGAATTTAAACTATCTTGAAGAAACAATTAGAACATCTAAATATCTTGTTTGTCTCGCCGGAATGGAAGGAATAATGCTTGAAAAAGAGGCTGCACATGACAGCCTCTTTTCACCTTCTACTCTTCACCATATCCTAGAATCTCTTTAATCTCCGGAATTGTCTTCTTCTGTTCTCTTAACCGACGAATCTGCGCAATCCTTTCTAAGCTCTCAACTCTGCGGTATCTTCTGGTCAGATTCTCTTCTGCCTGCTCGAACGGCAGCATTCCTTCCTCTGTATAAAACTTCAAAGTACTGTAGCGCACTGCTGTAAGCCGCACAAGCTCTCCGATCGTCACATATTCTGCCTGCTCTATTACTTCCATGCTTCTCTGTCTTGACATCAGCTCACCTTTTCTACCGTCCACATAATTAGTATTTCCGTACTTTCTTCCTACTGCCAGTATGCCGGTACCAGGTTGACTCCCTGAATCGGTACTTTATATGCTGTTTTCGTCATTGGGAAGATACGGTAATATATGTTGCCTATTTTTAGTAAAGTCTCACTGCCTACTCTGATCTCCTCTACCGCAAAGCCTTTTTTCTTCAAATGTTCTACAGCCGCAGCTCTTCTGTCCGCCACGTTAGTTCCAAAAATAACCGTATCGATAAATACGGATTTTCTTCTGTCAAGGTAAGGAAATACAAGATTAACACCCTCTAAATATGGATTCTTAAGCAGTTTACTCTTAGTCTTCACAAACCGATTCATAAATCCTTCAAAAACATTATGAAATTCTGCTTCCCATAATGCACGGTACTTCTCATCCTGAACAGCAACTTCTGTCATACGTTCTTCTACACGATTCTGCTCTGATACAGAAAACAAGTCATGGATACAGCCACTTTCACGGAGAAGCCATAAGAGAACCGCATCTTCCAAACTAATTGGACCATCCTCTAGAATCTCTGCACGAAGTCCTTCTTTTATTCTGATATAACTTGTCTCATCACTAAGGTATGCCTTTAGTTCAACACCTGATGTATCATAATTCATATCACAGCCCAAAATATCCGGTACTTCCTTTAGAAGTTCTTCTGTTTCCAAAACAGCAGCCACTTCTTTCTCAATCTGAGTCTCCTCTTTTTTCTTTAATGTTTTTGCCATCTGTACCGCTTTCTGCAGTGCTGAAGAAAATTCTAAAAATGAATCCACATCTGCTTTTCCTAATTCTGTCTCCAACACCTGCGCAGCAGAAACAGCTCTCAATACAGCACTTTTTGCCACGCTTGGATGAATACTCTCCTGTCCGTCCAACGCAAGTAATGCATATTGCTGAGATAATGTAAGATCTTTCATACCTGCTTTCCTCCTATTTCCTGATTGCCATTTTTATTTTTACTTACTACTTACTACTTACTACTTACTACTTAGAAAATATCATACAGTACGCAAACTGTCAAGTTGTTACTATTACTTCTACTGACTTTACCTATTAACACAATAATTCAAGAATGCCAAACTGACCTTTAAGACATTTTCAAGTCTTCAACTATTGAAACGTACACCATGTAATGCTATCATTAATAATTGACGCTTTAAATTAAGTTTTCGTAATAACAGGAGAATATATGAACCAAAAAACAGCTTCTGCCTCTGCAGCAGAGAACAAAATGGGAACCATGCCAATCGGCAGACTCTTGTTCAACATGTCCTTACCGATGATGGTTTCCATGCTAGTGCAGGCACTTTATAATATTGTAGACAGTATCTTTGTAGCAAAGCTGTCAGAAAATGCTCTTACCGCAGTCTCTCTCGCCTTCCCGTTACAGATGCTGCTCATTGCAGTTGCAACCGGTACCGGCGTCGGTATGAATGCACTCCTTTCCAGAGCACTCGGAGCAAAGCAAAATGATGAGGCAAACAAAATTGCATCTAACGCTGCATTTCTTTATATCATAAGCTATATCGTATTTCTTATTCTTGGCTTTACCGTAGTAAAACCTTTCTATGCAAGCCAGATTGGAAATGCAGATATTGAGATCATGGAAATGGGAATCGATTATCTGAGCACTGTTATGATCTTCTCTATGGGACTGCTGGCACAGATTTGCTTTGAACGACTGCTCACTTCCACCGGAAGAACGATTTTCAGTATGACTTCCCAGTTGTGTGGTGCGATCACGAATATCATTCTTGACCCGATCCTGATCTTTGGTCTGATCGGCTTCCCTAAGATGGGCGTTACCGGTGCTGCCTTAGCTACAGTTATCGGACAGTGTGTAGGCGCACTTGTCGCATTTATCTGTAACCATAAATTTAACCCTGATGTGAAACTTCAGTTCCGTGGTTTCCGTCCGGACGGAAGAATTATCAGAACAATTTATGCAATCGGTATTCCATCTATTATCATGCAGTCGATTGGTTCTGTTATGACATACTCCATGAACCGTATCCTGATCACATTTTCATCTACTGCAACTGCCGTATTCGGAGTGTATTTCAAACTGCAGAGCTTTTTCTTCATGCCTGTCTTCGGTTTGAATAACGGTATCACTCCGATCATTGCATTCAACTACGGTGCGCAGAATAGAAAACGTATGGTCAAGACGATCAAGCTCAGTATGGCAACAGCATTTTGTATTATGCTCTTCGGATTTCTTTGCTTTGAATTCGTTCCACAGGTACTTCTCGGAATGTTCAACGCATCTGCTGATATGCTTACGATTGGAGTCCCTGCGCTTCGTATCATCGGTATCCATTACTTACTTGCATGGTTCGGCATCATCTGCGGTACTGTATTCCAGGCGCTTGGAAAGGCCGTGTTCAGTATGATCGTATCCATCATGCGTCAGCTTGTAGTACTGATTCCGGCTGCATATGTACTGGCAAAATTTGGTGGTCTTCATGCAGTATGGTGGGCTTTCCTGACTGCTGAGATCATGTCACTGATTGTCTCACTTATCTTTCTGTTCAGGACTAATCGGACGATTATTTCCAAGATCCCGGATGGAAGTGATATTCTATAAAGGGAAAAAGTTATGAAATTTACTACAAATTTTATATCTAATTTTCGATTATCCGCATAAACACTATACTTTCAAGTATTTTGAAGTATAGAAAACCATTCATTTTACCACGAATTTACCACGATTGAATGAGCCTTGATATGATGATAAAACGACTAAGGGAGATAGCACAAATAACTGTGCCTCTCCCTATATTTTCTTTGTTTATTCCGTTGATTACTTCATTTGATTTCAAACTTTAACGCCTTTTTATATCTCGTTTTTTTATTCCTATTATATTCATACCTCAATTCTACTTTTTAAAGCTAATAAGTTTTCCGTTGTATTTTACAATGATGAATATGATATAAAACACTCCTACAACAATCAAAGTAAGCCCTATGTAGTAGCCTAATTCAGAATGAGAGATTAAATTGATAATCGGCATAGCAATAACGCCAATGCTAACCAGTAGAGAACCTATTCCTATTCTTTTTGTAAACGCTTTTTTATCTTTTGGGTTGAGATGTGTATAATGATAACTATGTAAGAAAGTAATATTTTCTTTTATACCCACTTGATAAGATAAAAATAATAAAAACAATCCCATAACTATTTCAACAACCACTTCTTCTATTTCCATAATCATACACTCCTTAATCAAAATAAAATAATTCCTCAAATTTTTTATCTAAAGCTATACAAAGCACTAATGCTAATTTTGCTGTTGGATTGAACTGTCCTGTTTCAATAGAACTTATTGTGTTACGGGAAACTCCAACCATTTCTGCTAATTCCGTTTGCGATAATTTTTTTTTCTTTTCGCACCTCTTTTAATCTATTTTTTAAAATTAAATTATGGATCTCTTTAATCCTGTTCATCCTGTTTGGCACTGTCTTTTCAGGTTGGATCTTTCATCAAAATACGACCCGTGAACATTTAGTTTTTGACAATACAACCCAGCTTGTGACAACTGAACGATCCGAAGATAATATTCGAATTGAAGATGTCATTCTTCCAGATTCTTTTCAGAATCAACAATCCATTTTGTTCAAGACAACCCATACCCGGGCTGAGGTATTGCTTGATGGAGAGAAAATCTATGAATTTGGAAATGATACTGACACATTAAGATTCATGAAGTCTCCCGGCTCTTGTTGGCATATTGTCGATCTTCCAAAAAACAGTGATGGAAAACACTTGCAGGTCAGGATTATTCCTGTATATTCAGACTACTACGGAAATTCTTTCCATCTTTTTGGAGGGACAAAAGGAGACTGTACCCTGAAGATCCTGAGCAACAGTCTCTGTTCATTGGTTCTAAGCTGCGAAATCTTATCGTTAGGAATCATCTGCCTGATTTTATGCTTTTCTATAATGAGGAAAAATGATAAATATTCGTCAGATGAATCCTACATGATTTTCCTGAACCTTGGTGTTTTTTCTCTTTTGATCACACTTTGGACTCTAAAGCAATGTGGTTTTCTGCAGTTTTTAATTCCAGATTCAAGAGCACTTTATTTTATAGACTACTTTACTTTTTTCCTGTTTCCAGTACCTTTTAACTTTATTCTATATGATATCTGTAAAAGCAAATATCGTAAAGGAGCTGTACACCTGTCCATTCTCTATCTGTGCAATATGGCAGCGGCAGTATTGCTTCAATGTGCAGGAATCATCGATATCTTCCGCATTCTTCCGATAACTCATCTGATCATGCTGGTGAATGTAATTTATACAGTAACATTGATTCGTTATGAATCTATAAAATTACAAAATGAAGCTGCCAGACATTTTAAATATCCAATGTATCTGGTCATGGCATTGGGTGCTGCAGAACTTATTGCTTACTATATCCGGCATTTTCAACAAACCTCCATCTTCCTTCCATTGGGAACGATGCTATTCATCCTTTTGCTGGTCTGGATCCAGGTATCACGTTTTTATGATCAATATCTCCAGAAACAAAAGCTTGTTTACCTACAGAAACTTGCGAACACGGATCTGCTTACAGATACTATGAATCGAAATGCCTATGAAAAGAAAGTGAATCGTCTTAACGAACAGAAAAACGAACTTCACACTACCGGTTTTATTCTTTTTGACCTGGATAATCTGAAAATAATTAATGACCGGTTTGGACATGAGAAAGGCGATGAAGCTCTGCAGTTATGCTCTCAGTGCATTAAGCAATTCTTTCCTGAAAAAGAAAATCTTTTCCGCATTGGTGGAGATGAATTTGCATATTTCTACAATAAGAATAAGGAAAATAATATCGAAGACAGAATTGCTCAATTAAATCAAACTTTAGAAGCAACAGCGCATACATTTAACTATCCATTAAGTATTTCCTCCGGATATGCCTGTTTTCTTCCGGAAATGGATAGTACTTTTAAAGACCTTGCAAAACGAAGTGATCTCATGCTGTACCGCATAAAACGAAAGCGGAAACTTGCATATGCAGGCAATTCAGAACTTCTGACTGCCAACACGCTTATTAATACAGGAACATCTACCGAGGAAAAGCTGCATGAAGAAATCTTCAGCCACACAGAAAATTATCAGGATCTTTCGCTCAAAGAATTATGTAATATCATCAATCTGCTCAGCCCAAGCACAGATGGTTTCCTATATATGCTGGATTTCAGAACCGACTTTTTCTATATTGCTCCACAAGCTTTAGATCGTTTCTGTCTGCCTGGAAATGAATTCCATAATATGACAAAAGAACTTAAAGAATTCGTATACAAAAAAGATTATCCGCTTCTGAAAGCGGAACTGGATGATCTGCTCAACACAGACCGGAACACATATAATATGGAGTACCGCTGGCTGGATCTTAACAGGGAACCCGTCTGGATCAACTGCCGTGGCTATATCGTACGTGACGATCAGCAAGAGCCGATCTATCTGATCGGATGCATCAATGAAATTGGTAACCGACAGAAAGCAGATAATATTACCGGACTTCTCGGAAAAACTTCTTTAGAAAAATATTTCAAAAATTCGGTTTCTACGCTTAATAAAGGCTTCCTACTTCATATCGGAATTGACGGTTTTAAAATGATTAATGAAAACTATGGATGGGATTACGGAGACTACATTCTTCGAGAAACAGCGTCCTGCATCTTATCCTGTATCTCGGATAGCCAAAAGGTCTACAAGATAGCTTCAGATGAATTTATTATATTAGATACAACATCCTCTGATATGACAACAGCATCCAACCTTTATGACCACATATGCAAACATATTAATCAGTTTATTGAAGAAAACAACTTTGCTGCAGTATTTACTATTTCTGCCGGTATCCTGCCGCTTCCGGATCTATCACGGACCGGTTATGAAGAGATTATAAAGCGAACTGACTTTTCGCTGACCGTGGCTAAGCAGCATGGAAGAAACTGCTGTTATATATTCCAGGAAGAAGAGTACCAGAATTTCTTACGTATCCGCGAGATCACAAATGAGCTTCATTCAGCAGTAAATCATGATTTCCGTGGATTCTCAGTATGCTTCCAGCCAATCATGGATATCCGCCAGGACAGACTGACCGGAGCAGAGGTTCTGATACGCTTTACTTCTAAAAAATTTGCACAGATCTCGCCGGCTGAATTTATACCACTTTTAGAGACAAGCGGACTGATTATTCCAACCGGACGCTGGTTCATGCGAGAAGCAATAACTGCTTGCCGGAAAATCCGGATGCAAATTCCTGATTTCAAAGTTAATATTAATGTATCCCAGGTGCAGATCACAAAATCAGGTGTTATTACAGACCTTATCAGCGAGATGAACGCTTCTGGTCTTCCGCACACTGCAATTGTAATCGAACTGACAGAAAGTATTCTGCTTGAAAAAAATGAAAAGGCTCAAAACTTCCTGAAAGAATTAAAACAGGCCGGCTTGCAATTAGCGTTGGATGATTTTGGAACCGGTTATTCCAACTTTCATTATCTGAGTGAACTTCACCCTGATATTGTTAAGATCGATCGTGGTTTTACTTCAAAGGCAATCACAGACAAAAAGGAATATTATCTGTTAAATCAGTTTAGTAACATGATTCATAATCTTGGTCTGAAACTTTGTATTGAAGGTATTGAGACAGAAGACGAATTACAGAAGATGAAACTTCTGAAACCGGATTACTGCCAGGGATTTTACTGGGGACAGCCGTGTCTTTATGATGAGTTCAGGAAATATTTTGTGGATGTGAAAAGATAATTACAGCATTAAAAAAGAGAAGCCGATTCCCAATCATTTGGGAAATTGCTTCTCTTTTTTCACTATTAAAATTGCCCCGGTATTCTGTATCCGGACATCTCTCCTAGAATTTTCCGCCACCGCCTCCGGCAGTGCTTCCGGAAGATGTTGTATGTGTACTGCTTCCGCCGCCACCACTGGAAGAATCATTTTTCTCTTTTTTCGTTTTTGTCATTGTATTATACAGGAATATGTCTCTGCTCTCAGTAAGATTCATACTTCCAGCTTTCACATAATTATTAGCTGCTGCCTGGAAACGTACTGTTTTCAGCTTTGATTTCATAGTGCCAACAACAATCAATGAAAGGACGATACCAGCTACTAATGAAATCGGAATCCAGATCCATGACATTGGTTTTTGTGGTTCATTATCGATATCATAAGGTTCTCCGGTTTTTGCCTGCGTAATAAAATCATCACACTCGTCAGCAAATGTATCAAATGCTGCCGCAAAATCACCATCAGACAAATCACCCGTCATCTCTTCTCCTATGTACTGGATACCTGCATCCGTAAATGCTGTAATAGCATATCCGTAGGTTGCCATATACCAATCATGATCTTCCATGCTGATCAGAAGTATTGTTCCATCCTTGTCCGGTCCATAACCATAATTATGAGACTCGTAGAATCGTTCCGCATAATCAGATACCGTCAGTCCATCCAGTGTATCGGTTGTGGCAACCGTCACATCTACCTTCTGTCGCGTACTGATCTCATCTAACTTACTGGTTAACAGCTCCCTCTCATCTGCAGACAGGAGCTCCGCATTGTCGATGACACGAGGATATTCATTCGCAAATCCTTCTGTTTCCTCCGCAAAAGCCGGAACTGCAAGACCTAGACAGAGGATGAGGATCGTC
This sequence comes from Ruminococcus sp. OM04-4AA, assembly GCF_003462585.1. Lineage (NCBI taxonomy): Bacteria > Bacillati > Bacillota > Clostridia > Eubacteriales > Oscillospiraceae > Ruminococcus > Ruminococcus sp. OM04-4AA. The sequence goes on from NZ_QTZH01000007.1 coordinate 21,490, forward strand.
ATAAACGATAAAATTCTTTTCTTCATTTCCCCACCTCCCTAAAACAGTCCGATCAGGTGCAAAAGCCATGCAGCACCATACGTTACAACTGAGAATATAGCTGCCAGCATCACTGTCCAGCGTGCTGCTGCACCTTTATCTACCGGCAGATCGCCGACAAACTTTCCTGTCTGTCCATTCATTGCAAAGGTGTATTTATTTCCGTTCCATGTCGTATTCAGAAGCCATACCGGATACAGTGCATACTTTGCTTTTCCGCCATGAAATTGTACACTGCTATTGTCTGTTGTTACTGTAGCATAACCACCTTTTACTGTCTCAGCAAAAGCTTCCTCTGTAGAATGTTTTACACGTTTATTAGCACGTTCAATACTTTGTTCAGCAGTTACGTCATACTTATCTGCCAGATATCCTGCGAGATAAGCAGTCTGGAAATCCACCGCACCTGAAATATTGAATGGCTCGATAGATTCCATCAGATCATCTGCCATCTTTGTGGAGCCATCTACCGGAACATTTTCAAAACCAATACTTCCACCCCGGTGAACCATAAAATGACTTGTCTCAGTATAATCATAATCACTGTCACTCCACATGCGTACCTTTGTTGCCCGATAGCGGACTGCGGCATCTACATTTGTATCAAAAAGCCAGAATGGAACGTAAATACCTTTGATCTCATCAATATGATTCTGATCCTTGAAGATCTTTGGCAGAAGACGTTTTCCGGTCAGATGCTTCTTCAATCTTTCTTTTGCTGCCTTTTTATCTAATTTGAACGGGATCACCAGATCCGGTTTTAATGCTCCCGCAAATTGTCCCATCATTACGATCGGATTATCACAGAATGGGCAGGATGTTGCTGCCATGTTGGCATCTCCGACAATCTCGCCTCCACAGGACTTACACACATACGTGCGTAAACCATCTGTTTCACCTTCCTGCCATTCACTGCCTGCGGAAGTATCCCACTCCATGTCATCTGTCTGTTCATTCTGCAGCTCTGCATCATAACCTTTGAGTGCATCCATCTCGAACTCAGTATCACAGTACGGACACTTCATCTTCTGAATCTTACTGTCAAAGGCGATTGCACCGCCACAGCAAGGACATTTATATTCCTGCAAGCCTGCCATAACTCATTCTCCTTTCTTCCGTGCCGTGCTTCCGGCAGTTATTTTCTAACTGCTATTCATCCGTTACTGTCTGTCGTTCTCGTCAAAGATATCTCCACACTCCGGACAGAATCTCGGCGGATTCTTCGGATCTTCCGGTTCCCATCCGCACTTATCACAACGGTAAAGCGGCGCTCCTGCCGGCTTCTTTGCTCCACAGTTCGTACAGAATTTGCCTTTGTTTACTGCGCCACAGGAACACGTCCAGCCTTCGTCCTCTGCCGGTCTCTTTGTTCCACAGTTCGGACAGAAATTACCTGTTACTGTAGTACCACATGCACATTTCCATCCGCCTGCTGCCGGAGCTGCCTGCGGTGCCGGTGTCGGCTGTGGTGTCGGAGCTGCCTGCTGCTGTGCTGCCTGCTGAGCCTGCTGTTGCTGTCCCATAGCGAAAAGATTCTGTGCATTCATTCCACCACCTGCAGCGTTCATTGCCATACCCATGCCCATGAATCCTGTCATAGCTCCTGCCTCGTTGCCCGCTGCAGTCTTCATCGCATCTGCCTGAGCACCGACAAGTGTAGCTGCTGCCATTGTAGGATCACGCATGATAGCTGTACGCTGTGCCTGTTTAATCAGTTCTGCATCCTCGTCCGGAAGAATAACTGATCCAAGAGCAATACTTACAACCTTCAGTCCACGAAGAGTTCCCCATTTCTCTGAAAGTGCAGTATTCATGGCATTTTCAAGATCTGTATTGTGTGTTACGATCTGATTTGGACGAAGTTCCATCTCTGACAGACGGCCAAATGCCGGCTGCAGGGCTGAGATAAATTCTGTCTTAAGAGTACTGTCAAGTTCTTCACGGGAATATTCCTGTTCTACATTTCCACATACATTTGAATAGAACAACAGTGGATCAACAATCTTATAAGAATATACACCTGAACAACGGATTGATACGTCAATATCCAATCCAATCTTGGAGTCTACTACACGGAACGGAATCGGATTCGCTGTACCAAAACGGTTTTCCAGAATTTCTTTTGTATTAAAGTAATAAATTCTCTGATCCTTACCTGTATCTCCACCATAAGTAAAACGCTTGCCTACGGTTTTAAATGTCTCTTTAATGCTCTCACCGAGATTACCCGAGAAAATAGATGGTTCTGTTGAGGTATCATATGTAAATTCACCAGGCTCTGCACAAACTTCTACAACCTTGCCCTGTTCTATAATGATCATACACTGTCCATCAGCCACGGCAATACCGGAACCGTTAGAAATGATATTGTCATTTCCTTTTGTATTAGAAGAACGACCTGTCGTTCTCTTCTGACCCTTTGTAACAAGCACTTCTTTCGGCATAGATTCGCAATAGAAAAACTCCTTCCATTGATCCGCTAATGTTCCACCAAGTGCACCCATACCTGCTTTAATAAGTCCCATACTGACTCCTCCTTTTGCGATATATCCGATGTGTTTATTTTATCTATAATTTTATTATAACAGAATAAAAAAAATCTGTCTCTCTCAAAAAAATTGTATTTCTGCTGCTTTTTACGCAAAAAGCAGCTAGTCTATTTTCCAGACTAACTGCTCCTGTTGAATTCCATATCTAATTCTTTTATTCTTTTTGTTCTGTCTCTGAGATCTCTAATTTCTTCTTCTGAAATTCCATATTAGACAGTAAGATGTTCATTGCAAAACCTACAAGCAAAGCCCATCCGGAACCTTTGAATGCAAGCACTGCTGCCATTACTCCGGCAATACTTTTATCTGTACTCGTCTTACAATAATCCATACCAATTCTTGCACATACATATGCCTGGAATAACAAAGTGATCGCAGAACCCACGCCCATGATTGGTTTCATGAATGACACGATCGGCACTAAAATAACACTGATGAATGTTGCCATACGGAAAGAACTCATTCCACCGATCAGCGATTTCATCGCTTTCTTTCCTTCTTTATAACGCATTGCAACAGATACGGTCATACCAATCCAAAGCGGACCTGCCAGTGGTGGGAACGGTGCAAAAATTGCAAGGATCAGGTTTCTAAGACCACTGATCAGGTTTGATCTGCTTGAATTAAAGTCAATATATTCGTCAGTTCTGCTGTCCTGTGCTTCCTCTACCAACGTCTGTGATGTAACAAAATCTCCAAACGCAAGTACATAACAGATCAACGCCAACGGAATTGCACTTATAAATTTTGAAATCGGTGGAAATCCGACTGCAAAAATACTGACTGTGTGGAAAATATTACTAAAGTCAGGAATTCGGATGAGTGTTCCAAGTTCGAGAACCGGTTTTGACAATTCTCCAAGCAATACTCCTGCTAACATAGCAATCAGATATGGGAATAAGTTTCCATATTTTGCCATGATATCCAATATTTTATGTTTTTCTCTGTTCTTTTCACAGAACGGTGAAAAACTCAAAAACGCAAGTAACAATGTACCGGAAAGTGTTGCGATTGGCGCAGTCATCAGCTGGCTTCCATCTGAGAGCTGTCCTTGCAATACTGTAATCGGTGCTGCAATCAGAATACCGCCTTTGATTGAATTCGGCACACCATTCACGAATTTATCTGCAAGCTTGGTAATTCCCATAAATATAAATACAAATGCAACAAGCAGCTGCAATGCAATCATTGCCTGAATACGCTCCGGTCCTTTTGGGAATCCATTTAAATATGCCAGTGTAAATGGTAATGTCGGTGTGATCCATCCCGGGACAACCGGATCTCCTAACCATCCATGAAGCATGTACATAAATACTTCAATGATGACGCAGCTCCATGCAAGTTCATACGGAAGTCCAAGATTATCCGTCAGATACGGAATCGAACTTAACGCAGTAGCGCCAAGGATCAGACCTTGAAAAAATTCTACATATTCTAATTTATAATGAATTCCCGGAATACGCCACTGAAATGGGCCGAGTGGAATATAGGGAAGTTCGTTGGCTTTTCTTGTTCTTTTCGGACTCATCTTTTAAGCTTCTCCTTCATTTTTCGATTTACAAGTGTCTATTTTTTAACAATTTAATCTCAAAAAAAGGACTGCATTCTTTTTGATGATAACATCTTTTGGAACAACAGTCCATTTTTTTCGTATGAATTGAGATTGTTACTATGTTACTTCCTATAATACACTTTTCCCGAAGATTTTTTTGTGCTGTGCTACTAAGTAGAGAGAACTTAAAATAGCAAGGATTGCAAATACTAACAGCATGATCATGAGGCTGTATACTGCACTTGCCTCACCAGATGATTTTGTAAGCTGTGCTGCCACTACTGGGATCAGGTAGCTTGCCGCACCCATAAATGTGTAATAAATACCAGTATTTCTCCCCTTCGGTCCTGGGTTAAATAACTGAACAACTGCAAGACCTGTCTGAAGAGCACCTCCTGCTGCGAAGAATCCCAACATTGCGATAGCGATGTAAATGATTGCTACCTGATGGATAAACAGTACACCCGTAAGTGCCACTGCTGTACAGATAGAATCAATAAGGACAACCTTTAACGGGTTCCATTTTAATTTTGCCATCATGAACGCCCAGAAAAGTACTGCACAGATAGACCCAATTGTATAAATAGAAGTCATACCTGCTGCCTGAATCTCGGAAAGTCCACATACGGAAAGTCCAAATGCTTTTGTATACTGCTGTGCGCCATACATGATCGCCATGCAAAGGAACGCATAAAACATTACAAGAAATACGATAAATTTATTTGGCTTTACAAGCATTGCAGCCTGCACTGCATTATCGGATTTGTCTTTCTTTCCTTCTGACACTTTCTTCTGATCATCATAAGCAAACGGTGCAATAATTGCAAGTACCAGACAAATAACTGACATTACAACCGGAATAATAACATTTAATTTCCAGTTTCCGCTGTTTGCATTATGAACAACCAGGAATGGATAAATCATACCGGAAACAGAAACAAAAAATTTGATTCCGATCAGTGCAGATCCAGGTGCTGCCGGATAAGCTTCCTGTACAGCCGGATATCCTGATGCATCCCAGAAACCGGATGTTGCAACTCCTGAAACAAATCCACATACAGAAGCAACTAATGCACTTTTTGTAAATAAGAATCCAAGGAAGCATAGAATATATAATGCTGCTCCACCGATCATTAATTTTTTACGTCCTACATGATCCGAAATCTCTCCACCGATCCAGACGCTGACGAATTTACCAAAGCCTGTCCATGCAACTGCTGTACTTACCGCTGCAAGACCTGCTGCATATGCTGCTGACTGTGGGTCTGTCATATTGAATCCCCACTGTTTTGCAAAGTTTACGTTGTTCTGACTTAAAATGATAGCCTGGATACCATGTGTTAAATAGCAAAAATATACACAAAGGATAGACCACAAATATTTCTTTGCTCTCATTCCATCATTCTCCTTTTGTGAATGTAATTATTTTGCCTGAGCCTTCTGAAATTCCTGATACTCAGCAAGTGGCATCTCTTTTCCAACAAACAGTTCGTAGTTAACTGCCCCCTGCTGCAGAAGCATTCCTGCGCCACCGATTGCTTTGCATCCTGCTTCTTCTGCTTCAAGGATCATCTTTGTCTTCTCTGGATTGTATACAGTATCTGCAACGACAAGATCCTTACGGAATAAAGATTTGTCAACCAGAGTTACATCCTCGTGTGGTTTCATTCCCATAATCGTTGTATTGATAAGAATATCACAAGTTTTAATTTCTTCTTCCAGTTTAGCCTTATCAGCAAGATCATCTACAGTAACAACACAGTCCGGACACTTCTCTGCTAATTTAGCCTTTGTTCCTTCTGCTCTTTCGTAGAATTTATCTTTCACATTGAAAATATTAACTTCTTTTGCTCCGTCTAATGCTAACTGAACCTGAATAGCTGTAGCTGCTCCACCGGCACCAAGTACAACGATCTTTTTATCTTTTACAGATACACCGTTGATCTCGAGATTTTTAACAAATCCAACACCATCTGTAATGTATCCTGTGATCACACCGTTATCATTTACAAATGCGTTACATGCTCCGATGATCTCTGCTGCCGGAGAAAGTTTGTCAACTAACTTTGCTGCAATATTTTTACATGGCATTGTAAAGTTACCCGCGCGCATGTTGAATAAACGAATTGCCTCAAATGCTTTTGGCATTTCTTCCTCTGTTACATCAAACGCCAGATATGCATAATCTAATCCGTCATGCTGGAAACTGAAGTTGTACATTGCAGGTGATCCTGAGTGTCCAACCGGTGATCCAAATAATCCCATTAAGCCTGTGTGTCCAGAAATTCTTTTTTCCATGATTCTAATCCTCCTGATATAATTTCATTTATAAATTCAATGCAACCTCATATGCTTCTTTTGTGGCATCCAGTGCACGGCGTGCTCTTACTGCGTCACCTATCATGTGGACTTCTGGTACAATGTCTTTTAATTCTTCTGCAAAGTCATAAACTACGTTCTGTCCATCACGGTGTGTATAACGTGAGCTGAATCCCATAGAGAGGACAACTGTGTCGAATCCTCTTGCCTCGTAGATCGTCTCGTCTGATTTATCTGCTGCATTTTTGTAACTTACGCCATCTGAGAAGATCTCTGATACAGCTGCACTTGTAATCTGTTTGATGCCATATTTCTCAAATGCTTCCATAAGAAAAATTCTGTGCTCATGGATCACATCCGGTCCGATCGCATCTCTCATTTCGATAATGGCTACTTCATGTCCCTGCTCTGCTAAGAAGTCTGCTGTCTCTGCACCTACCATACCGCCACCAACAACTAAGACTTTATGTCCTACCGGGCGTGTTCCTTCCAGGCAGTCAACACCATAGACGATATCCGGATTTTCAATACCTTTGATAAATGGAAGTACTAAAGTCTCAGCTCCTGTTGCAAGGATCACTGCATCCGGTGTATCTTCTTTCAACATCTGTGCAGTTACTTTTGTATTCATCTTGATATTAACTCCGGCTTTTTCACATTTTACAATGTAACTTCTGATCATACCTGTGATATCACCTTTTCCTGGTGGATATGCAGCCAGTCTCATATTACCGCCAAGCTTATCTGTAGCTTCAAATAATGTTACATCATGTCCGCGTCTCCTCGCTGTAAATGCAGCACACATACCTGCCACACCACCACCGATCACGTAAACTTTTTTCGCCTTCTCAGCCTTCAGAAGTCCTTCTTTTTCATGTCCAAGTACTGGATTTACAAGACAACAGATTGGTTTACCTGCATACATATTGGCAACACAGCCCTGAAGACAGGCGATACATGGTGTAAGATCTTCCAGTCTTTCTTCCATTGCTTTCTGTGGTGTGTGCGGATCTGCAAGTGACTGACGTCCAAATGCTACTAAATCTGCATTTCCCATTTTAATGATCTGTTCTGCAAACTGTGGTTCTGTATATCTTCCGACTGTAATAACCGGAATAGAAACACATTTCTTGATATTTGCAACAAGCTCTGCTGAGAATCCGCCGTGAATTCCTGTCGGAGCCCACATATACTCATCTTTTAAATGTACTGCACGGGATACGTGAAGACCATCAATTCCGCAATCTTCTAAATAAGAAGCAACTGCACACATATCGTGATTATCAAGTCCTCCAAACATATCTTCTGTACTGTTAATACGTGCAAGAACAGCAATCTTTCCTTCTGTTTTCTTCTTTACTTCTTCAATAATGAGACGTGAAAATCTCATTCTGTTCTCAAAGTTTCCGCCAAATTCATCGACACGCTTATTTGTTCTTGGTGACATAAATGAATTTACAAGATAGCCGTGCGCCATGTGGATCTCTACTGCATCTGCTCCACCTTTCATTGCACGTTCTGCTGCTTCACCATATCCTTTTACAAGCTCATACACTTTTTCTGTAGATACTTCTTCAGGAATGTCTCTTCCATCTGCTGATGCAATTGCTGTAGCAGCCTGGATCGGTGCTCCTGCATTCTTTGCATTTCCTTCCGGTCCTGCATTCTGAAGCTGGATAGATACCTTTGCACCTTCTTCATGGCAGGCATCTGTAATTTTCTTTAGGCTTTCAATGCTGTTGTCATCATAAAGGCATGGTTTCTTAGGACCGCCCTTCGCTCCTTTATGTACTACAGTCGCTTCAATTGTGATCAGACCAAACTGACCTTTCGCACGCTCACCATAGTAAGCCACAGATTCGTCACTCCATGTTCCGTCTGAATTTGCGAAATTATTTCCCATCGGTGGAACCACAAAACGATTTTTAACTGTCATAGGTCCAATCTGAATCGGAGAAAACATATTTTTGAATTTCATCATTTACCTCTCTCTTTGGCATCATCTGTTTTTTCAAATTAGTCTACCAACTCTGGCCAAACTTCTTTTAATACTTTCTCTGTATTTTCATATGTATAAGCAGCTGCTTCTTTCAGTCCTTTTCCAAGAATTGCATCAGAAATAACTTCTACACCAACAACCTTCGGATCAACTCCTGCGTCTTTGATCATCTTAACAAATCCTGCTGTATCTTTTGCTCCTGTTCCCGGTGCAAGACGATCGTGCATAGACTCATCTCTTAAAATAGATGCTGCATATGGTCTTTCATAAGCATCATTGATCTGGATAGAAATAACTTTCTTGGCAATCTCCGGTGTAAGGATATCGTATGGCTGATCTGCTCTTACCCAGTGCCATGTATCAAGAATGAGCATTGCGTTGTCGCATCCAGAAGCTTTTACAACTTCCCATCCTTTCTTAAGATCCGGAATTCCGCTGTATGGCATCGGCTCAACACCAATGATGTATTTTCCTGCTCTCTGGCAAAGTTCTTTTAATTTCTGTGCTGTGTACTCAACAGAATAATTTTCCATCAGTCCACAGTTGATGTGGCCTACTCCAAAGAGTTCGCACATATGGAAACACATCTGCTCTTTGTATTTCTGCTCATAAGAACGATGTTCCTCACACCACTGAACAATGTACTCTACCTCTGTTACTTTCATATCATGTTTGTCAAGAATTGCAAGAATGTCTTCATCATGAAGTCCTTCATTCAATGCATCAACATAAGTCTCTGCGCGAAGACCGATTCCTTCATATCCTGCTTCCTTTGCAGCGATTACACGATCTTCAAATTTGCACTGATCTCCAAGTGTCCATGAACTTACTGTGATTGGGTTTTTCTTTGACATAATTCTTCCTCCATTGTAAAAATTGAATATAATCCATTGGATTTTCCTGTTCAATCTTGTTATTTTTTTCTGTTTTTATTATATCTGCTTGTTAAATAAATGACAAATTAGTAATTCTATCACAATCCATGCATTTTGTTTATAGATTTTATTTACACTTCGTGTTACGATATTATTATCAATAAGCATTATTGCGTATTTATCCCTCAAATAGAGTAACTGTTCAGAGCCAACCTCCAAAATGCTACGCATTTCGTCGGTGTGGCGTATCCGCCAAATAAAATTTCAAAAACAGTCTTAAAAATGCAAGCATTTTACATCTGTTTTATGAAATTTTGCTTGGCTCTGAACAGTTACCAAATAGATATAAAATGAACCAAATTAAATGGGAAGATACAAATTTTTATAAGGAAGGTATCAGACTTTATGAATCTCTATCATCTTAGATATTTTGTTACTCTCGCTCATTTAGAACACTACACAAAGGCTGCGGAGATCCTTTCTATCACTCAGCCAAGCTTAAGTCATGCAATCTCATCTCTGGAAAGTGAGCTCGGAGTAAAACTCTTTGAAAAAGATGGACGTAACGTTGTACTCACAAAATGTGGACAGGCTTTTCTTGTCGATGTGGAGCAGGCTTTGGATATGCTGGATTCAAGTATCAATAAACTGCAGATGACCGGATTTGGAGAAGGTCGCATCGATATTGTTCAACTCCGTACGCTCAGCAGTGCAGTTGTTCCGAACTTTGTAAAAGGTTTTTTGGATTCCACGCCTAACAAAAAAATCGATTTTTATTTTCACAGTTCAACCGGACTCACATCCGACATGATCCAGGGATTAAAAGAGCGAAAATACGACATCGCATTTTGTTCCAAGATGGACAACGAACCTCTCGTTGAGTTTGTTCCGGTTGCAAAACAAGAGCTTGTACTGATTGTACCTAAAGGACATCCTTTGGACGGAAAAACTTCGATTAATCTAAAAGAATCGCTTACGTATCCACATATCGTTTTTTCTAAGCGAAGCGGTTTAAGACATGTGATTGACAAGTTATTTGAAAATTGTGGCGGATACCCACAGATTGCTTACTCGATGGAAGAAGATCAGGGGGTTGCCGGATTAGTCAGTGCCGGATTCGGCATCGCAGTTGTACCACGAATGCCGATTCTTTCCTCCTTGCCGGTTTCAATCATAGAGATTGCCACTCCGTCCTGGGAGAGACTCTTCTACATGGCAACTTTGAAGAATGTTTATCAGGCACCTGTTATTACGAACTTTAAGAATTATGTATTGGAACATGCTGAAATATAGAATGATAAGTTTTCTTCTATTTTACAGCATCGGTACGATCATATTTACCCAGAACCAGCTCACCGGCATCACAAGCACCATGGCCGGGATCATGTCTGCGACTGGGAAATCGTGAATCTTTGCGATCCGAAAACCAGTTGCAAGAAGCAGGAAGCCTCCGCATGCCTTGAAATCAGCAATCATATCCGGCGTGGTCAACGGAAAGATAAGTTTTGCTGCTGCAAATATGATCAGAAAAATCACGCACTGCGGAACCGCAACTGCTACAATCACCATGCCTAATGTTCCTCCAAAAATCATCGCAGTAAAGAAATCCAGAATCGACTTTGAAATCAAAATTGTATGATCTCCACTCATTCCGGAATCCAGTGAACCGTAAATTCCTGTTCCACTGGCACAAAACAATACGATGATCGTCACAAGCATTGACATATACTCTTCTCTGGACATAGATTTGTTCTTATTTGGGAAGAGTTTTCCCACTGGTTTCTCCATGCAGGTCGCTGCGCTATTAATCATTCCGCCCAGATTGACTGCCAGACCAATGGCAGTTCCAATGATTACTGCGAAAATAACAGCAGGCATATTTTTCATAAGCCCAATGGAACTGACACCCATTCCCATTGCGCAGATTCCAAAAATCTTAGTAAGCTCTGCATTAAACTTCACGGGCAATTTGTGCCCGAATAATGCCCCGATCGCACCGCCGGCTGCAACCGACAAGGTATTGATAATAACTCCTATTGGCATAATTCATTCCTCTACTTTCTAAAACACAGATGCGGTGTAAGGAATCTCCTACACCGCAAATTTTCAGTTTGATATTCAGTTTATCATAATATTTTTTATAATGTAAAGCTTTTATTTTCTTTTTCAACTGACAAAATCTTTACTCTATTCTCTTTTTTTTGCTATTTCGAATCCATATTCGTTAATCTTATCTATTGCCTGTATCGCTATCTTCATATCACGATCCTTAAGAGCCTGCGCAAGCATCAAATGTTGCGGAATAGTTGCAAGCCAAATAGAATCATTTCCATCTTCTGAATCTTCTTGCAGTATAAATCGGTACGAACGAATTTTATTTATCATCTGTTCTATTGCGTTATTCCGTCCAATTTTATAAAGACTATCATGAAGCTTCGATCTAATACATGACTATATAGATTGTCTCCAGCTAATTTTACCATCTCCGCTGCTGTTGCTACTAATTGGTCTTTCTCCTGAAATGTTCCGCGCTCCATTGCATTCTCCACGGCTTTATGATCTAAAGCACTTTGAAGTTCTTCCATTTCTTCTAACGAACAGTTAGTAAGCTGAAACGTAAATGAATTATTTTCTCCATAAGGATTATTAATAAATACACCACTCCCTGTTTTTACATATATCAAGCCACGGTCTTCTAATATTCTCAATGCTTCTCGCACGGAATTACGACTTGTTTGCAGCATGGCTGACATATCACGTTCCGATGGCAGCTTGTCCCCTGGCTGGAGATTATTCATTTGAATGTACCGATAAATAGCATCTGAAATTTTCAAATAAAGAGATTTCTTTTCTATCGGTTTCATTGAAATTCTATTTTCATTTTCTGTATTATTTATATGATTCATAAGACTTCCCCAATTTCTATATAACTACATTAATAAAAGGACCCAATATCTTTTACAGATACTGAATCCTTTTAATTATAAGAAATTCTTATGAAAACGTCAAGTTTGTCCTTTGGGTCAAATATTACTCTGTTTTTCCAGATAACTCAAGGTACTCTTCATATGCAGCCGATCCTTTTTTAATCTTCGCAATTCCAAATCCTGTGAATCCCCAGATAATTGCAAAAATAACTCCTGTATAGCACAGCACTGCCCATGGCGCATACTGTACTGTCGGTACGCCAAGTACAGATGTCATATATACGCCAGCCAATGACCATGGTACTAAAGGTTCTACGACGGTAATACTGTCTTCCAGTGATCTTGACAAGTTCTTTGATTCCAATCCACGTTTAATATACTCTGGACGGAACATTCCACCAATCATAAGGAATGTCACTGTAGCTTCTCCGATTACTGTAATCATAATTACCCCGAGAATAACCGTGAGTGTAATCAACTGTCCTGTACCGTGGATATGTTTCATGATTCGTTCCAGAATCAATTCCATACTTCCACATACAGTAAGTGCTCCGATAAAGGAGAATCCGCAGAATGCCATTAATGCAGTATTCATCATAGAACTCATACCACCTCTCTGAAGAAGGTTCGGAACCTGTTCTACAATATTTTCAAGATCCATAGATGTGTGAAGCATCTCCATCTTAAATCCGCTAACCATACTTGCTGCACAATCTGTAAATGAAAATCCCTGAACTAGCATTGCAAGTACAATTGCTACAGCAGAAGAAATAATCATAACCGGAATCGTAGGTTTCTTCATAAGAGATCCTGCAATTACAATCACACAAGGAATCAATAATAACAGCCCTACCGGCATTGCGAGATTAAAAAGTTCTCCAAGTGTATTAATAATCTCGTCAACCTGCCCCACCTGTGAGTCACTTGCGAAGTGAGCTCCTGCAATAAGATAAACTACACAGCTCACGATAAATCCAGGAACTGTTGTGTAAAACATATGTCCAATATGCTGATATAAGTTTGTCTCTGTTGCAATTGCAGACATATTTGTACTGTCTGATAATGGTGACATCTTATCTCCAAAATAAGCACCTGCAACAATCGCTCCTGCAACTGCCGGAAGCGGTGCACCCATACCTGCTGCCACACTGATCAGTGCTGCGCCAACTGTTCCTGCAGCTCCCCAGGAAGTACCTGTGCTGACAGAAAGTATTACTGTTACAAGAAATGAAGTAATAATAATATATTTGGGACTAATAATCTGAAGTCCTATATATACAAGAAACGGAATTGTTCCACTTACTACCCACGCACCAATCATAAGTCCAACACAAATCAAAATCATGATTGCCGGAAATGCTTTTGCAAGTTTAGCTACTATTTCATCTTCGATTTCTTTCCATTTATGTCCCTGATACATGCACACACATATTGTAAATGCAGCACAAATAATCAAAAGAATCTTAATATCAATACTATAAACAACCAATCCTGTAAAAAGAACAACAAACATAAAAATCAACGGTAATACAGCTGTAAAGGGGGTTGGTTTTTTTACTTCTTTTCTCTCTTCTCCCATGATGGTTCTCCTTTATGAAATTTTATCAAGTGCCTGCTGCAAATCAGCAATCAGGTTTTCTGTTCCTTCAAGGCCACAGTGAATTCGTACAATATTTCGTGATACATTTAAGAATGCACACTGCTCTTCCGTCCAGTTATATGTATAAGCAATTGCAAGGCTTTCAAATCCTCCCCAAGAACATCCTTTCTCAAAGAGTTTTAGGCTATTAACAAAGGTTTCTGTCTCTTCTAATGTTCCGTCAATCTCAAGACTCATCAGTCCACATTCACCTTTCTGCTGTTTTCTTGCAAGCTCATATTGTGGATGTGATTCAAGTCCTGTAAAGAATACACGCTTAACCCTTGGCTGCTTTTCAAGGAATTTAGCCACTTCCATTGCCGTCTCGTAATGTCTCTGCATACGAACGTCTAATGTACGTAGTCCACGAATCGCCAGCCAGGCTTCCATTGGTCCAAGAACTCCGCCAAACCAATCTCTTTGAACCATAATCTCACGCATAAACTCTTCGTCCTTTGAAACAAGGACTCCACCTACAAGATCACTATGTCCGCCGATATACTTTGTCATGGTATGCATTACAATATCAATTCCCATATCCAATGGTTTTTGGAAAATCGGAGTGGAGTATGTATTATCAATGTACGTTTTGATTCCATGCTCTTTAGCAAGCTTTGCTACCCCTTCCAAATCTACAACATTAAATAAAAGCGTTGTAGGACTCTCCAAAATAATCATTTTCGTTTCTGGACGGATTGCATCTTCGAATTCCTTTACAGTTCTTCCATCAACATAAGTAACTGTTACATCATATTTCGGACTAAGGAACTCATCAAGTAAATGCTGTACTGGTCCATAACTTTCCTTAATACAAATCACATGACTTCCTGCTGTACAAATCTTAAGAATAGCCGCTGCACAAGCTGCCATACCTGCTGAAAATACAACTGCTCTTGAACCGTGCTCTAGTGCAGCAATTTTCTTTTCGAGAATTGCAACAGTTGGATTAGATGCTCTTCCATAATAGAATTCATCTTTAAAAATATCTACGTCGAAATAATCTTTTACCGTATCAAATACATGAAGTGAATTCATAAAAATCGGAGGCGTTACAGATTTCATATACTTTTCTGGATCTTCTCCTACGTGTGTCATTGCCAGTAAATCTTGATTGTCTGCTAATTGTTTTGACATCTTCTCTTTCCTTTCTTTTATTGGTTTGATGGTATTGTGGTTGATTGGCTCAACCAATTTATGTGATTATTATACATCTATTAACGTTTTTGTCAATATTTTTATGTGTATAAAATATTTTTTAGGCTTTCTGTATAATTTTTATTTTCTTCTTTTGTGCAAATGATACAACACAATCAAAGCAATATATCACTTCTTCGATTTGTCGTTCGTTTTTCGTTCCAATTCCTATATAGACTAAATCCGAAAAATGCAGTAAAATCAGTAATAGCTCGACAATACCGAAAGCGAATATAGATTGTTGGAGGAAGTTATGATTCAAAAAATCGAGAACAGAAGAAGTATAAGAAAATATAAAGAAGATAAGATTAGTAAAAAGTCACTCATACACTTATGCCAGAATAGGCATTTGCCATACCAGATGCGGAAAATACAGTAAGGATCATGCAAGAAGCCCCAGCCAAGAGACCTCGGAAACCATTCGCAGATATTGTTGAATTTAGGTAAGTTTTCTTTAAAAGCAAGATAGACGAAACGACTCTCCACTGTTTATCTACCTTGCTCACCCTAGTATCAAATATTTATCTATCTCTTAATTCTAGCACATTTTTTCAAGAAGCAGATCTGATTTAATAGTGTATTTCTTTTAAAATCTGCCCCTTTACACTGCCTCGATTACCTCTTAAATTTATATTTCCCTTTTCCGTAACCGGATACAGGTTCAATAATCTCTGCCTGCACCAAATTGGAAAGAAGTTTGGAAGCACCTGAACCTTTCAGCTCGAGAAGCTTCATAACTGCACTTCTTCCAAATACCTCATCAAAGCCAAACTCTTCAAAGAGTCTATGAATATGAACTGTCGTTTTTACTGAGAAAGCACTGCCTTTTTCGGAAAGTACACTTTCAATATCCACTTTTTCGTCTTGAATATCCACTTTTTCATTCTCAATATCCACTTTTTGATCTTGAATGTCCACTTTTCCTTCATTCAAAAGTCCACTTATATGAAGATTTCGACTATGAAGCTCATTTTTCTCGTTCAAAAGCAGATTTCTGAGAAATGTTTCCAAATACTCTGTTGTTTCGTGAATACCTGTTTGCAGGTTCGTATAGTTTGCACGGACAAGTGCATTTCTGAAATACCACGCATTTTCCGCAAAAATATCATTGGTTGCAGAGAATCCAAGTGTCCTTAGATATTTAATGAAGAACACTGCCGTTGTTCTCGTATTGCCTTCCCCGAAGATATGGATTTGCCATAACCTTGAAACAAATACCGCAAGATGATGAATAATCCCATCCATTGAAAGCCCTTTATAACTAAAGTCTTTCTCCTGCGAAAAATCGTATTCAAGTGTGGCTCTCAATTCAGAAGCACTACCGTACATAACAGTTGCCCCATCAAGCACCCATTCTTTCTTTGTAATATTGTAATCTCTAATCTTTCCTGCGTGTTTATAAATACCCTGAAAGAGTTTGCGGTGGATAGCGATATACTCATTCGGAGAAAATGTAAACGCTGTTTCAGAAAGAATTTCTGCAATACGGGACGAAACCTTATCTGCTTCTTCAGTACGCTCATCGTCAGACAAATGCACTGGTCTTTCTTCATAGTAACTGTCGATAAGACTCTGTGCTTCTTTCATTGTGATTTTGCCTTCAATATTCTGAATGGCAGTATCAATCAAATATTTAGATGGTTTGAGTCCGTCCACTGCCTGAAGTCCGATGGCCGTACTCCAAGCATAACCCTTATGAGCTTTATCTGGTTCAGACTCCCTCAAATATTCCTTAAACGGGTCTTTTTCCATATCCACTACCTCGCTTCATAATTTTATAATTCAAGCTTCCTTTCCAATTTCCGATTTTGTTTATCTTATTTTACTAGAAAAGGTAAGAGATAAAACGGTTTCAACACTTTATATAAACATATCATATCGTAAAACATGCATTCCTTCAATGTACACAAGTTCTATTATATACATTTCTTCAATATTACAAAAGAAGAGAACTCCCCGTCAAGTAGACAATTGAAATCCCCTGTCACATCAGTGAGCCATTTCTCATTTGGTGCTTTGGCAGTGAACTCGCGATTAAGTATGTTTTCAGCTATATACTGAGGGTTTGCAGCCTGTCTTGTGCACCAGTTGTTAGAATACTTGATAGTTGATTTTATATTAAGTTTACGGCAAATGCGTAGCACACGTTTATCGTTTACATCAATACCATGATATCGTTCCAGATCATCTCTGATCCTTCGATAGCCTTTATCCGGTGACTCTGTATGAATCTTTTCTATCTCATCAGCAATAAGTCTATTCTTTTGTTCACTTTCAGGAATTTCTCTATGCAACCATTTATAGTAAGCGGCTCTGGAAACTCTGCCAAGTTTACAAAGTGCAGCGATTGGATAATTATGTTCTTTGTGTTCTTCTTTGATTGCCTGATATATATGTTCATGACGAATCAGGCTTAGCCCAGCCTCCTCTCTATTTCTTCGAGTTTTTTTAAGAAAGATGCCTCCATTTCAGCACGTGCTTTCTCTGCTTTTAAAATTTTAACTTCAGCACGCAGCTTTTCTAATTCACTCATCTCATCTGGATGTTTTCGTTTGCCACGGTTATCTCTTAAAGCTTCCACTCCACCAGCTTCATATTTGACTATATAATTACGAGCCTGTTGATAGGACACCTGGTATTGTTCTGCTGTTTGGACATAATTACGATCATGTGCGATACAATACTGTACTATTTCAACCCGTTCTTCAAAAGTAGTTTTTTTCCTTTGGTCATGATAATGCTTCCTCCTGTTCCAGAAGATTTTAATTCTTCATGACCATTATACTTCTTTATCCAGATTTGTAACTTAGCTTTTGAACGGATTCCGTATTTTTTGCAAATATCATCTTGAGAACCATAGCCTGCTAAATAATCTAAGACTGCTTGTTGTTTCAATTCTTTGGAATACTTTTTATTCCCTTTCAATGTGAATACATTTGCTCCCATAGATTCATAGTTTCGAATCCATTGTTGGACAGATGCGAGACTTACATCAAACATATCGGCAATTCGCCGTTGGCTTTCTTTTTCCTCCAGATATAGATTTACAGCGTATATCTTATCCTCAACAGATACTTTTCTTTTAGACATAAAATATGCTGTGTCATTTGAGGATACCTTTACTAACTTCTTTCATACTCTCTTTTTCTTCTTTCACAATCAACGGAATTTCTAAACAACCTTTATTCTGCTATATTAATTTCTAGTGATTTCATCAAGCTCATTCATTTTCATCACCTCTTCCGTATTCGCACAGTTTATCCGGAGGTTTCCCCAAGAGTTGAATACAGTCTAAGCGAACTTGGACTTACTCTGAAACCTATTCTCGACTCAATGGTCGAATGGGGAACGCCTATAAAAAAATGTAGGAAGAATTTTTTATTTATCTGTACTCAACAATGTCTGTCAAAGGTTTCCGTGGTCTTTTGGCTGGGGCTTCATTTGCAAATCCGATAGCGACAATTCCTGTCAACTGGCTGTCTGTTTCAATGAAGTCTATAAGTTCATTATATGCAAAACACGTATTTGCAATCCATAATGTACCTAATCCATAACTTGTCGCAGTCAATATCATGTTTTCAATAGCAGCGCCTATCGATAGCGAATCACAAATTTCCACAATACGTTTTTCATCTTCAATACTATCAAATGGAGTTTTCTGATTTGTATTAAGCACTGCTATAAGACATGGTGCTTCTTCCATAACTCTAACAGTATTCTCAGCATCCGGTATAGCAAATGCCCATTCTGGCATAAGTTTATGAGTGATTTTTTCTGACTTTATTCCCTGGTGCATAACATCAACCAGCTTAGACTTTTCTTCACCTTGATATACAATAAATTTCCAAGGTTGTCTGTTTTTGGCAGATGGAGCAAGAGTCGCACTGTAAATTATATCTTCAATTATTTCCTTACTGATCTCATGCCTTTTATATTTTCTTATACTCCTTCTGTTCTCAATTTCTTTAATCATAGATTTTACTTTCCTATCAATTATCGTCTATAAGCACTCTTGGCAATACTACGCACTATCTCACATTTCATATAAAATTTTGAATTCTACAAATTGAATTTATCTATTTGCATAATCAATCAAAATCTTTTTGCAACTACTGCAACGATAAGCTTCGCAATGAGGGATTCCGCCTGAACCTTTACTCAGTTCCAAATCGTCCGATTTTTTAATACGAAAAACTTTTATCGGATTATCAACTGCAAAAGTAATGTCTCGTGAGCTCATTAGGTATCCTCTTATCATTTCTTCACCACAATATGGACATTTCATGCCGATTTGCCTCCCTCGTAAAACTTTAATTATTTTTTTCGCAATAATATTGCAAATAAAACGATTAGAACTAATCCAACAACTCGATTAACTTATCAAGAAATGCCTCTTCCCCCCATGTATTAATTTTGAAAAATACAGCTTGGCTTCCTCCTGCTGTAATTGCAGAAAGTTGTACTGGATCTTTATCATTTTGAAAAAGTGTAATATTAAGACTCACTCTGTTTCCTCCTGCATAGCTGTAACGCTCAAAAACACGAACGCTGCAACGCGCAGTTCCACTTCGAAAGTCACTGGCATCTTCTAGCGTTGCAGACATACTACCATTTATTATTCCGTCTTCAATTTTAGAAAGCAACTGATCAAAATCTTCATTTATATATCTTTCTATTTTTGCCATGCAAAACACCTTCCTCTCAACTATCTAAACTGAAATTTGAATCACTATTTACTTATGCTTCATAGTGCCTGTCACCAATGTGTTCTATCCAATGTCAAAACTCTAAACTATCCGCGTTCAAAAGGAAATATTTCATTCCCATGATGACAAATCCCTCATCATTTCTCCAAGGTCTTTTGCTGCCATTTACAATGACAACCTTCTTGAAAGAGTCCGGGATATTACGCAGAGAATTGAACTCCTGAGTCTGCTTTTCTTCTGAAGTCATGTCATAAGCAACCTGGATGTAGTATCTCTGATTTCCTTGGTTAACTACAAAATCAACTTCCAGCTGCTTACGGACACGCTTGCCCTCTTTATCTTTATCAAAGATTTGCACAACACCCACATCAACATTGTAGCCACGAATCAGAAGCTCGTTATAAACAATGTTCTCCATGATGTTGGTAGGTTCCTGCTGTCTGAAATTCAAACGGGCATTTCTCAGTCCTGGATCAGTAAAGTAGTATTTCAGATTTGCACCAATATACTTTCTGCCCTTAATATCGTATCGGTTTGCTTTAGAAATCAAAAACGCATCTGCCAAATAGTCAATATGATTGGAAATCGTTTTATTTGTATAACTCATCTGACGCTCACTGGCAAAGGTATTAGCAATCTTTGAAGGGTTGGTCGGTGCGCCAATTGCAGATGCAAGCACATCAACCAGAATGCCAATTTCATCCACATTTTGGATCTTGTTTCTTTCAATTACGTCCTTCAGATAAACATTTGCAAAAATGTTTTTCAGGTAATCTGCCTTCTGTCGTTCACTCTGTAAACCTACGACCTGCGGCAATCCTCCATAGATCATGTAGTCATCCCAGGCATCGTCGTAATCACCTTCATAGACAGAATAAACCTCTGCAAAAGAGAGGGGGTAGATTCTGATCTCATCACCTCTGCCACGGAACTCAGTCACAATGTCGCTGGACAGAAACTTAGAATTGCTTCCGGTGACATACACATCAATGTTGCTCATCATATTATTGAATGGCATCGAGATCTCATCCAAAGTCTTCCCCCATACGTCCGCATCCTGCAACACAAGGCCCTCCGATAAAATCACATTTCCTTCATTCTGAAGAATCACTTGCAAGCCAAATAAATCCCTATAAAACTCTATGGATTTTTCTATATCATCTACCACAATCAGTACATTCTTTAGTTACTGCATGGCTATAATGCAAAATATAATGTAAATTTAAAGGAGAAAATACACATGAAAAAAATTAAGGAAATAGCTTCAGGATTATTAATACTTCCTTTCAGGTATAGATGACTACACTGTTAAATTCATTTAAATTTCTCTACAAAAGCTCACTGCTGGTTCAAAAAATACCAACAGTGAGCTTTTATTTCTTACCCCCTATTTCCTTTTCCTGCGAATAATCACTACTGTAATTATTGCTATGCAAGCTACCATGACCAAAACTATCGGAAGAAGATTTCCTTCATCACCAGTTTGCACTGCCTGACCTTTTTGATTTGTATTTTGACCTGCATTATTTTGATTTCCTCCTACATCTACTGTAGTTTTCTGTACCAATGCGCGACGTGCATTTTCTAATTCTTCTGTTGCTGCTTTTACTTCTTTTGCACTACCTGACTTCAGAAGTTTTTTCGCTTTTTTCAATGCATCTTCTAATCTCTGATAAGAGTCTTCTGTATACAACTCCTTATCCACTTTTTCAGCCGCCTGAATCTTATCCTTTAATGCTTCTACATTAACCAGTTTTTTCATTGCCTCTTGAATCTTATCAATATATTTATCATCAGCGCTCTTTTCTGCCTCTGCGACAATATCCATCAATTCCTTATAAGAGTCTTCTGTATAAGATTCAGCCTTCAATGCCTTCGCTGCCTGAATCATCTGCTCCAAAGCTGCTTTATCACTTGTAGTCAATCCATTATATTTTTCTTCGATTAGTTTCAGCGCCTGTGCAACCTGTTCTTTTGTACCTGCATCAAGAAGTTGTTTTCCTGCTTCTACAGCTGCAACATAATACTGATAACTTTCGTTCGTATATAAAGTACCGTCTACGCTTTCTGACTGTTTAATCGCTGCCTTCAGAGTACTGATATCAACTAGATTTAACATGCTATTCTGGAAAGCAGTTCTCTTAGTAATAAAGTCTTTTGGATTTACACGTTCTGTTCCGGCTATTTCTGCCTCTTTATCCGTAGCCACCAACGTATCAATTTCTGATTTAATCGCTGTCAACGCCTGATAACTAGCTTTTGTATACGGATCTGCTTCAACCAAATCATATTTTTTCGTTTCCAGCTCTGCAAGTTCTCTGTTTCTTGTAGAATAGACAAGATTATTCTGCGCTTCTGTCACATTTTTCATCAGCTCATCTGCATCTGTCTGCGACAAATTATCCGGAGTTTTCATTGCCTTTTCCAACTTGCCAATTACATTTGCATATGCAGAATAAGTAACTTTTGTATAAATTGTTTCCTCATTACTGATTTTTTCAGCCAACACTTCATTCATCTTTGCGACGGTTTCTTCATTCGCTTTTGTCTTTGCATTTGTACGTGCTGACTCTAATGCTTTAATCGCTGAATCCACCATTGCCTGACTTGCATTTTCATTATCATAGATTTCCTGTGCAGTTTCTTTTGCCTGTGTGTAAGCTGTTTTGCTATCAGCTGTCCATGTGTCATCCTCTGCTTTTGCAAGCTCTGCTTTTAATGTTTCTTTGTTTACTTCTCCGCCACGTTCTGATGAAGTTTCAATCTCAGCAATTTCCGGAATTACATCTTTCCAAGTAACAGTCAGTGTTTCCAGCATTTTTCCTTCCGGAATAACAAACTCATTGATTACTTGATTCAGTTTTCCAAGGTTTACTTTTTCACTAGCTTTTGTAACATTACTTTTATCTAAATAAGTTGCTGTAACATCTGCTTTAGAAATATCGCCGATCTGTATCAGACGAACAGATGCGATTGATGTTGGATCTAACACTCTCCAGGTAAATGAGCTGTTCTTTTTAGAAGACTTATAAGTTGTACCATAGCTTCCATCCCGCATATTAGACGGAAGCTTTCCTGCTTCTTCAATTGCTTCTGACACAATCTGTCTACTCTGCTCAGGAGAAATATATTCTCCTCCATTGATCTGCAGTTCATTAATTGCAACCCATCTATGATTATATGTTTCATTCGGCATGATGCGGATATATCTTCCATCTACATCCAGACCTGTTGCTTCTTTATACATATATCCCGGATTTTTATCATCATGGGTCAGAGTAATGCCTTGCATGTCTTTCGCTACTGTATTATCATGCACATTTTGAGTTGGTTTTCCAACCGTCATAACCTCTGTCCAGTTTTCACCATCTGTTGACACTTCAAATTTTGCATTTCTCAAATAATTCAACTGTGTTTCTACAATATAGTAACGCAGAGAGTTAAAGTGAATAACTTGTCCCAGATCAAATGTGATATGTTTGCCAGCTTCCTGTTTTCCATTGATCATACCCAATGTACTTAATTTTCCATCAAATACATTTCCAACAGTTCCTGCCACACGCATATCATTTGCATCCTGTGCTTTTTCAAAGTCTGTATCTACTTTTTTAGCTCCGACAAACTTATAAGTCACTTTAAAATCATTCAAAGTAATCTGGCTTGCTTCTTCGCCATTATTTTTAATGCGTATATACGCTGCATCTACATTTTTTGCATCCGCTGCGTAAGGCTTCCATGTGATTTCATTCATAGACGTCTCCAGAACTACATTTTCCGAAAGTGCCGGAATTGTAATATTCTGTATTGCTTTGATATCGCCAAGTTTCACTCCGATATACTCGTCTTTGTTCAATGTAACTGTTCCGTTACTTAATGAAACACTGCCTTCCTCCAGACTTGCAGTGATATTTGTATCAACGTTCGTATAAAGCCCTGCTCTCGCACCACTTGCATCTTCATTTGCCGGAGAAAGAATCTCTATTTCACCAATTCTTACCCAGCCTCCTGTTACTGTATTATTATGAATACGCACCGCTTTTACATTAGCAACATTTCCGAATGAAATGGTCTGATCACCTTTATCCGACAATGTACCCGCTTTTGTCCATGTACTCGTTCCCTCAATCTGATACTCTACATCTGCATTGCTGAACTTATCACTCTTTGCTGAAACTCCCTGCACTAAACGGAAGGAACCAATTGTTTTTGGCTCCGGGAAAGTAACTGTCAATGTTGCTCCTGCTGGAATTGTATCTCTTCCGGGGTTTTCGTATGGTCCTTTTGCCAGCCATACTTCACTGCTGTTATCTCCATCAAAATATTTATCTTCCGATGCGTTATTTTGTATAGATATCTGCTCATATGTAACAGTTCCTGTATATCTTTTCTGTGTATTTGGATTGATTCCGGTGTCAATATAATCAGTTACATATTTTGCCATCGCTTTAATAAACGGAACAATATGCTGTACTCCGACTTCTGCTTTTTCATAATGATCCAGATACCAGAGTTCATGTGTCTTTGACTGCTCGAATGCAGCTTTTGCTTCTGCATTATAACGAAGTGCAGTATCTGCATCCTCATTGACAATTGCCTTAATAGCATTCAAATATCCAATTGCTGAAACAGTTGTATCATCCCAGCAATCCAGCCAATATACAATCTGATCTCTAACCTTTATGTCTACAGCCTGTTCTCTATAAACAGCAGCTGCATTCTGTAAAATCTGGAATTCCGCAATCAATGCATCCGCTTCTTCTACAGTAACTGTACCTGTCTTTAATTTATCACGAAAATCCGTCAGTTTCGGAGCTAAATCTACGGATTCCTGCAATGCTGTTACTCGAGAATCCATGTTCTGATTCATCATATGTTTAGACAATTCATACAACGCTGTAGAGGCTTCCGTTTTCGCTGCTGAATTGTGGTCTACATATTTGAAAGAATCCTGCCATGCCTTGTTTGCTATATCTGCATTTTCCCAAATATTCCATGAATAACATGCATTTCCGAAAATTGCCACTTTACTTGGCTCTGACTGCTGCATCGGATTAAGTACGATACCTTGAATCTTTGCCGGATCAACTCCTGGATGTAGGAATGTTGTATATCCGCCCATGATCAGATGGCTTTTAGAATTATCTGTACAAGGCCAGTTAATCCACATATAAGGACCGCGTCCCGCATTATTCGTAAATGTATTGGTAAAGTTCTGGTTTACTTCGCCCCATACTCTACCGCCTGTCATAACAACCTGTACATTTTCCGGGAAATTTTTGTAATATGCCTGTCCGTTGTACATATATTCCTGTGGACAAAACGGCAACGTCTGTTTCAAATCCGGATATGTTTTTTTCATTTCTGCCAGCCACGCTGTCATATCCGTTAAAAACTTATTATAATTATTTCCACCTACGTTTCCCGCATCGTCTGCCAGAATTGCAACCTGTCTGACACCGGCATCAATCACCTGAGCAAGTTTATCTTGTACTGCTTTTAAATCAGCTTGATAATTGCCGTCAAATCTAACCGGATTATACATAAACGTATGAAGTGCATACACAAAACGGCATTTAGATGCATTCCCAGCTTCTGCCAAAGGTCTGATTAATGTATTCAGTTCCTCTTCTGTATATAATTCTCTCCATTTTGCATTATGCTTTGGATCATTTTTCGGTGCATAGAAATAGGAATTCAGTTTATAATAACCGCCCCATTTCATAAGATTGATTCTATCTTCTGTAGACCATGGATTTCCATAATACCCTTCAATAAATCCACGACTTGCAACATCTGCCCAGTCCTCAATGTGAAAATTCCGGATGGTATTACTATCCATCTGCTTCAAAATATGATACAACGTCGTCAATCCATAATAACTTGCATCTGTGTCTGCACCTACTACAGTAATCACATCATCATTACTATCCAATACATAGGCGTCCAGCTTTTCATACAAATCCGCTGACTGCATATTCACATGTTCATTTGCATAAGTATCTGCAACTTCTCCCGAACCATCAATTCCAACAAGAATATTCGTCTTGCCCTCTTCAATTGACTCGGATGTGGTCACTGTTACCCCGTCTTTCAACGCAAGTGCTTCTGCTAATTGATCTTTCGTTGCCTGATCGATTCCTGATTCATATACTACATTGACCTCGTTTTTGATAACATAGTCACCTTCCGTATATTGAACCACCTGTGGATTCGGATAAATTTCATACTCTGCAGCCGCAGCTTCACTCCGGACTGGCGATATTGTCAGTCCGGAAACAGTCATTACTAATGCCATGACTCCTGCAGCGAATTTCTGAAAGCCTTTTTTTGTTCTTTCTATCAATTCGTAATTTTTTCAAAATTTCCTCCTTAAAAGGATTGTCACATAATACTCTTCAAATTGATTATTTAACATCTTTCCTTTTCTTTCCAATCATTATAGCTCCTACTATTCCTACTATACCAGCTGCTGCTAATGCAACTACGCAAATTCCTACTGATGCAGTATCCCCTGTTTGTACTGCATTATTTGAATTGTTTGTATTGCCTGTATTTCCTTTGGAGCTACCATTTCCGTCCGGTTTACCTGAACCCTGGTTTCCTGAATCCGGTTTTTCTGGATTCGGTTTTCTGGATTCGGCTTTTCTGGATCCGGCTTTTCTGGATCTGGTTTCTTAGCTTCTGTCACTGTGATTGCAAACTCTGTTTCAAAACCACCATAGGTCACTGTTACTTTTGTATTTCCTTTAGACAACGCTGTCTTTGTATCTGGATTAAATGCAAAGTCTTTTGCAGTCTCTTCTGAATATACAACATCCGCCGTTGTACCATTGTCATATGATGTAGTAAGTACAAGACCTGTAGGATCTAAGGTTTCTCCTTCTTTATATGTTGTTTTTGTCGGGAAGCTCTTTATGGAAATATTATTCATTTCCGGTTTTTTCAACTCAATTGTAAATGATACCTCTTGACTTCCTGTATATCCATACTGTCCAATACCTGTTACGATTGCAGTTGCAGTTCCTGGTGCCTCATTATTATTATAAGTAAGTTTGTAGTCTATGCCATATCTGAGCACCTTATCTCCCAAGGTAACTTCAATGTCTTCTTTTGACAATGTTACCGGATGATCTTTATCTACAACAGAAACCAGTTTTTTCTCATTTGTAAGAGAAACAGTTGCATCTGAAATGTCTGTCTTTGAATCTGCTTTACGCAAGCGAATCTCTGCAGCACTTGCAAATTTATTCTGCTGTGATCCTTCACCATAAGTTTCAACGCCGGTAAGTCGAACATATTTTGCTTCTGTCGGTTCATTAAACATTGCGATATACCAGTCATCTGTATTATCCCAATTTCCAACAGAAACTTCTGTCCAATTTTGATCGTCCTTACTTACCTCTACTCGATACTTACTGATACGTCCATTTGAAGCACCACCACGTCCTTTGTAGCGTAATGCATCTAGGCTAGTAATTTCATTTAACTCAAATTTAATCCAAAATGTATCACGACTCGCTTGCGGATTCCATGATGTATGCCAGATAGTACCTTCATTGCCATCTAAAACATATCTTGCCGGACCTTCATTGCCTTGTCCACTCTGTTCACTTCCAGCTGTCACCGACATTTTTTGGGTATCATAATCCCGTCCTGCATAAACTGGATCTGTATTTCCAACACCTTTTCCGTCTAAGTTGATGACAAATTCATTTCTGGTTGTATGATCTTCTGATTCAATGATTAGCTTCGCTTTATTTTCATACGGCGGTACATAAGTTACCGCTGCATTATCAGCTGCCACATAGTCTATTGTATCAATAACAATAGCTTCTGTATCAAAACTTCCTGCAGCAAGTTCTTCCTCACTTAACTCAAGACCATTTACCGTTAATTTAGAAAGATTTGCAGTAGAATTGGTCGTATATGAACCATTCCACTCAATAATCTCTACTTCTGTAATACCAGTACATGTTTCTGTTTTTCCTGCCTCTTGAGGAGTTGTATTTGTTACTTGCAGTTTTACAAAAGTTGCTACAGTTGGATCAAATGTATATGTATATGCTTTTACACGTTCTGGACTTTCATTTTCCGCAATTGTTTCTTCCACTGAAAGTTCTTTCCAACTTCCTTCATCTCCTGTTTCAGATACAAAGAGTTTTGTTCTTCCTTCCCGAGGGAATGTCATTGCACCATTATCTTTGGAATAATATACAACAATTTTTCCTACACGTTGCTGAGTAGCATAGCGGAATGTGATTTCAGAAGTTGGATCTGTATTTCTAGTTGCCCAGTTTGACCAACAAGTTGGATTTGCGCCTCCACTGTTGTTGTCTCCAATTTCTTTCTTTCCATCCTTAATTGCATCCAGTGTATCTGACTGTTGTCCTTCCGGTACATCCTGACTTAAGTATGCTGCGCTACTTACACTGGAGCCTAGCTCTATCTTCTGTTTTTCTACACGAATGGTCGCTGTAACCTCTACATTCTGTCCTAGAACATCTGCTGTTCCTTTCACTGTCACAATTCCTTCTGCATCGTAACTTCCATTCGGTTCTCCCCAAGCAACTGGGAAGGACGCATTCATTACTTCACCATCTTGAAGTACCGCCGGTCTAGATTCCGGAAGTGTCGGTTTCGTTCCAAGCGGAACAGTTGTTGAATAGTTCAGCAGGGAAACTACCTGGTCAATCATATTGACGATTACTGTAAGAGTATCTCCTGCCTCTGTTGTACCTGCTACAGAAAATGTACCACTCTGTGCAATCTGTTCTTCTGTAATTGCATCCCATGTTACAGGAATCTCTTTTTCACTTCCATCTGTATACACTGCTTTAACAGTACTCGGAAGCTGTGGCATATTACCGGTTTTTACATAGTAGTTTTTAGACATTTCGTAATAACTGATAGCCTTTTCTCCTGTTGTATCCTGTTCTACCGAAGTCGTTGTTACTGTCACTGAAGAAGTTTCCAAACCTTTTGCACTGGCTGTTACTGTAATACTTCCCGCTTTTTTTGTAGACTGTACAATTGCCAGTACTTTTCCTGCAAATGCATTTCTGCTATTTGCCTGATAGGAGGTATGATCGTCTTGTCTTCCGTTATCAATACCCACCAGTTTACCTTCGCCTTCTACTTTAAAGGTTACTTTATCTTCCGCATTCGGAATAATATTTCCGTCTTTATCTGTTACATCTACAGTTACATAAGTTAAGTCCGCTCCATCTGCTGCAATTGTATCGCGGTCAACTGTAGCTTTTAAATTCTTCTTCTCACCGGTGGTTGTTACAGATGTTCGACCATTCAGTTTTTCCTCTGAAATTTTCTGTCCATCCTGTCCGTAAGCTACTGCTGAAATTGTACCTGCTTTATACGGAACCTGCCATGTCAGATATAAATTCTTATGTTCTGTACCAGACTTATCCGTGCCTTCATAATACTGATATGTATACCCTTGTGTATTTGACTGTTTCTGTGTAAATTCCTTTGTCCCAAGGCTCTTCTTATCACCCGTTTTTGCATCTGTAAAGAATAATTCTACTTTTTTCGCATCTGTATAAACGACAACCGGAACCTTTCCACTGCTATCTTTCTTCACTGCATCTTCATTCCATGCCGGTAAAATATGAAGGGTATTTACTTCGTCATTCCACTGGCTCTGATAGAAGTAGTAACTATCTTTTGGAAATCCTGCAGTGTCAATAATTCCAAAATATGAATTCTTTGGAGACGGCCATGTTCCTTGTGCTCCTTTTCCAGTTCCGTTCCATGGTGTCGGCTCTCCAATATAATCAAAACCGGTCCATACATATTCGCCTGCCACAAAATCTCTCTTAATAACCTCGTACCAGGCACTGCTGGCAACTGCCCCCCAGTTAACTGCTGAATTATCATAGGATGTTAACTTCTGACCCGTCTTACTTCCATCTATTCTGTCATATACACCTCGACTATTGACTGCTGAAGCAGTTTCAGAACCATACAACTTCCAATTTGGGTTACTATTATGAAGCGTATCATAATCATTTCCAGAGCAATAATTCAAACCAACCGTACCATTTGCAGTTGTCATAGCATCCATCATGTTTTTCGGTATTCCAATCTTATTACCTTTTAACACGTTGTCGCCACGTGTTGCCGGTCTTGTGGTATCCAACGCAGTTGTCCAATCAATCAAATTCGCCTGAACATTTGCATACGCCTGTGTCAATACACCGGTTGCACCTTCCTGAACTTCATTTCCGAGGGACCACATGATAATAGACGGAGCATTCCAGCCACGTTTTACTGCTGCTGTTAAGTCATATTTTGCCCAAGTCATTCCATTTTCTTTTCCAAGAATCTGATTACTTTCACCTATTGTCTGATTGAAGAATCTGGCATAATCATTGTTATTTCCATTCTTGGCATTTTGCCAGCCATCAAACATCTCTTCTACAACAAGGATACCTTTTTCATTACAAATATTTATCAGTTCTTCTGCTGCCGGGTTATGTGTAACACGAATGGAGTTACATCCCATTTCCTTTAAGATTTCCACCTGACGCTCAATTGCACGTTCCCATGCCTCTGCTCCAAGCGCTCCCTGATCGTGGTGCATACACACACCTTTCAGTTTCATATTTGTTCCGTTTAATGAAAATCCACTATTTTCATCAAATTTAAAATAACGGAATCCATATTCTGTATCGTAAGTATCTACAACCTCTTCACCAATCTTTACTTCTGTACGCACTGTATAAAGCGCCGGATTTGTAGTACTCCATAATTCTGGATTCTGTGCATTTACTGTTGCATCAATCGCTGCGGTTTCACCTGCCGCAATCGCTTTTGTTTCTGTTGTCACAGTTCCGATATTAGCGCTTGGCTCCCCACCTTTTTTGAAAATGGTATGAGTCAATGTCACATTCTGTTCTCTGTCTGAATCGTTTGCTACAGTTGTCTTAATATTAGTAGTCACCGCTCCGCCTTTTTCTGTTTCCAAATTTGGAGTTTCTACCTTTGTCCCATATAAGTCAACATGTACAGGATTTACAATATTCAAATCTACACTTCTATAGATACCACTTCCTGAATACCAACGGCTGGATGGTGTCTGATGATTTACCTTTACTGTAATTACATTCTCACCATCAAATTTCACCAAATCAGTGATATCAAATGAGAATGGAGTATAGCCATACGGATGGCTTCCCACCTGTGTTCCATTGACCCAGACTGTAGCATCCATATATACGCCACCGAAATCAATTCGCACACGTCTATTCTCCGCTGTTTTTCCAAGCGTGAAACTCTTTCTGTACCAGCCAATTCCACCCGGAAGATATCCGCTTTCTGCTTCCATCTTCGTTGAATACTCTTGTTCAATACTGTAGTCATGAGGCAGATTTACATGTTCCCATTTAGAATCATCAAATGCCGGTTCTTCCGCACCTGATGCATCTCCCAAATAGAACTTCCAGTTGTCATTAAAATTGACATCTCGTTTTGCTGCCGAATAATTGTTTACATAAACAACTTCTTTATCAGAACTCATCTGGCTTTCTGTTCCAGAAAGCACATTGACCGGAGTTCCTGCCGCAAATGAAACACTTGGAACAAGCATTCCAAAGGCAAGTGTCAGTGCAGCTGCTGCCATACCTTTTCTTTTTAAATTATACTTTTTCATACTTTTTTCTTTTTAGACTTTTTATAGCCTACTCTCTTCCTCCTTTTCCTTATTAATCTCTCGGAATCTTCGTAAATATTATCCTTATCCAAATACTCTTGCTCGTTCCACCTGGGATATCATTGAACGGTTTTGGAATCTGGATTTATCTTTTACCGAGCGAGAAATCATTATATATAGTTAATTTTAGTATCTCATAAAAATAAGAATGCAACTCGTATTTTTTGTTTCATCCCTCCTGATTCTTTGTCATATTCGGAACTCTCAATAACAGAACCTGGAAAGGGCTTATCACTCACTTAGCGCGCTACCCCTTTCTTTCGTTTTTGGATTATAATGTTCTGTGGTTGTAACATGCATTCAAGGAATATAAACCATTACAGCCAAGAAGTGGTTTCTTATAGAAGACTGCGGGATACTCTTCAGAATATCCCGGCAGTCTTCTATAATTTTTTACTTTTCACAGCTCCGTAATTCATAACGGTCTGTTTCTGTTCATCTAGATTAACTTCTTTTTCTGCGATATACAAGTGTTGTGATCACTGCTCCAGCGGCTACCATTACAATTCCATACAATGCGAAATTCGCTGTATCTCCAGTCTTAATTGCCTTTACAGTGTTCTGTCCTGCACCACCATTCGGAGTTGAGCTATTAGCATTATTGTCCTTTGCTCCACTCTGATTCACATTTCCATTAGCGCT
This sequence comes from Ruminococcus sp. OM04-4AA, assembly GCF_003462585.1. Lineage (NCBI taxonomy): Bacteria > Bacillati > Bacillota > Clostridia > Eubacteriales > Oscillospiraceae > Ruminococcus > Ruminococcus sp. OM04-4AA. The sequence continues at coordinate 53,659 of NZ_QTZH01000007.1, forward strand.
GTTATTACCACTATTGCCATTATTTCCAGCATTTCCATTGTTATTGCTGTTATTATTTCCATTATCTGGTTTCTCTGGATTTGGTTTCTCTGTCTCACCGTTTCCTTCTACCATAACCTTAAACTCTTTAGTGGCAACACTTCCATCTGTTCCAGTTACCTTTACTGTTACGATGACTTCTGTATCCTCTTGCGGTGTATTCACCTCGCCATTCAGCGCGATAATTCCTTCTGGATTCACACTACAAATCTCAATCTGTGCGTTTTCTGGTACTTCCGGTAATGCTAGTTTCTTCGTATCTTTCTTAATAGAAGTTGCAAAAGATTTATCTGCAATAATACGACGCATGATTTCTTCTGCAGTTATCACCTGCTCAGGCTCTGCATCCTTCTCAAATACTCCGATCAGGTCTACATCCTTTTCAACCTTAAATGTATACTTCGCATCGGTACTTAAAATATCCTCTGCATCTTTCAGCTTCCATCCTACAAAATGGTATCCTTCTTTCGCTGTTGCTGTTACTGTTGCCTCTTTGCCATCTTCATAGATTCCGTCCTCATGATCCATGCTGACTGTTCCCATTGTTTCAGCACTTGCTGTTGCTGTTACTGTATACTGTTTAACTGGCTCTGCATCCTTCTCAAATACTCCGATCAGGTCTACATCCTTTTCAACCTTAAATGTATACTTCGCATCGGTACTTAAAATATCCTCTGCATCTTTCAGCTTCCATCCTACGAAATGATGTCCTTCTTTCGCTGTTGCTGTTACTGTTGCCTTTTCTCCATCTTCGTAGATTCCGTCCTCATGATCCATGCTGACTGTTCCCATTGCTTCAGCACTTGCTGTTGCTGTTACTGTATACTGTTTCTTTACTACAGGATTTGCTACGAAGTTTGCTGTCAGTGTCACATCTTCTGTCACATCAAATACATGTGGATTTGCATCACTGACTTCTGTTCCCTCTGCGTTTGTCCAGTTTACGAAATGATATCCTGGATTTGCTGTTGCTGTTACTGTAGCGGTATCATACTTCTGATACTCGTTCTTATCGGTTACTGCACTTCCCATTGCCGGGTCATTTACTTGAACGGTCACAACTACTGGCTGCGGCGCTGTAAACGGTTTTGTCAGTTTCGCATTTGCCCAGTCACCATGATCGCTCCAGTTATTTGCACCTTTGTCCATAACCAATTTCAGTTCTGTTGCATCAGTTATATCAATATCACCTGTAAATCCTTTTGCTGTGTTAGTTCCCATTACATCACTTGTGAACTTCAGATTTCCATCCACATATACCTTAAATGTGATACTTGCCTGAGAAGGATTTATCTTTGTCTCACGGTCTACACCATAATAAGATGAAAAACTCGTATATCCTTTGCCAGTCAGATCGTAAATGATTGTAGAATCTGCATGGCTTCCGATTCCTTTATCAAAGGTTTCTTCCTTTGAACCGTCCCATAACGTCAGTGTGTTGTTTCCACAGCTCTTATCTTTTCTTGTCGGATTACCTGAATCTCCGGATGTCTGTGATGTCCAGTCAAGATCAGATAACCATGTATCTCCTGATGCATGAACTGTTACTTTATAAGTCTTTTCTGTGGACTTATCCGCAGAAGTTACTTTCACTTTCACATTGTTGTCACCTTCTGTCAGTCCCAGTTCTGCCGAAGCACTTCCTGTTCCTGTCTGAATCACTTTATCTTTCCAGATAACTTCTACGGTTGCATCCGCCTCTTCTGCTGTTGCATTGATTGTCACAGCAGATTCTGTTGCAGATGCTGTATATTTTAATGTATCTGCATCAAAGTTTTCTTTCAGAGATACATTTCCTCCAAGGCTTAATGCTTCCAAACGTGCATTTGCAGCATTCGGCACTTTCAGTTTCAGTTTATAGTAGACCGGCTCTGCACTTGTCTCAGGTGTCACACGGATCGTAATCTCATTGATTCCCGGTGCAACTGTCACGACTCCCTGAACAGTCTGTGCTGCGGATGTAACCTCTTTTCCGTTCACGATGGAAACAGTTGCTCTTGTACTCTGTGCTGTCGCTGTAACCTGCGCTGTTGTTGTTCCTGTTGCAATTGGGAGACTATATTCATAAACTCCCTCTGCCAGTTCGATTGTCTGTCCGTTTACCTGCATGCTTTCCAACAATGCATTGTTATCTCCCTGACGGCTGATTGTGAAACGATATTTTTTCATTGTCACGCCATCTTCTGCTGTAACATTTACCTCGATCAGATTTCTTCCGCTTGTGAGAACTGCGTTTCCGCTCAGTTCAGCTGTTTCTTTTCCATTCACCAGCACTTTTACTGTTGCCTTTGTATCCTCTGCTGCAAAGGAATACTTGATTTCCTGAACGTCACTTCCCGCTGTTGTCTGATAGAAAGTTGTTCCTTTTACAAACTGGAACATGTCTGTACTTTCACTAGTTTTTATATCAGCTGTCGCCAGATCTGCATTTGCAGATTTGACTGCTGATGCACCTGAATCTGTGCCATTTCCGGTTACTTTTACTGCATCAGACCATACAATGTCTCCTGCTGCACCTGTTCCGATCAGCGGTACATAAGCAGCTTTCACATATTTGCCTTTCAATGCTTTAGAAGCTGTCAGAGAAGTTCCCTCTACTCCGCTGATAATGGAATAGTTTCCATTTTCTTTATCAGCAACTGCCCATTTTACAATTACGGACTGTCCTGTAGTATCTCCTGCCGCTGTCAGGCTGTCAGCAGCTTCGTCATATGTTACCTTAACATTGGAGGCGGTCGGTTTCACTGCCTCTTCAACTAATTTTACTTCTTTATTATTCACTGTAACATCAGAATAAGTGATGGATCCTGTATTAGTTCCCTGGCTTGCGATTGCCAGCTTAAAATTACCGCTCAGGAAACCGCAGTCTGTTCTCGAACCGATGGTGGTCCAGTTGTTCTTATCTGCACTGTAGTAAGCTGTCACTGTGGCATTATTTTTTACCAATTTCAGCCAGATTGGATTTGTGCTTACATTTGCCCAGTTATTATATGGTTCCTCTACTGCACTTCTGTTCTGCTCTTTTACAAGTGCTACTGCACTGGTAGAGCCATCACGATGCTTCTTTTCCAGTGCTACATAATTGTCCGCATCATCATAGAGATAGATTCCTGCATCTGCCCATGTATTTGCAGGAGTTGCACCTGTCAGTTTGAATACAAGTGTCAGATTTGTTCTGTCTGTTCCTTCCGGCAATGGTTTTACAAGGACATTGCTCGGTGTCTGCTGATTGAAAAGCCCCTGACCGGTGAAATCCTGTTCCAGTCCGCCTTCAACGGTTGAGCTTACACGATATTTGTCAGATGCTGTCGGATAATCTACTGTAATATCTGATGCGATTGTCTTTCCGTTCTGCCAGATGGATACCAGTTTTGATGCTTCATAACCGTTGGCTGTAGATGCTGTCACTACAACACTTCCCGGTTTTACTGCTGTCAGAAGTCCTTGTTCAGTGATTGTTGCTTTATCAGTCTCAGTTCCGGTCTTGGCATCATAGACCTTCCATGTCACTGCGCTGTTCTTGTCTGCACCGTTCTCTTCAGCGTTCCATTTCAGATTTGCAGTATACTGGATCGTATCATTTACGTTAATATTTTCTTTGGTATCAGCTGCTGTCAGCTCTATTCCTTCCGGCAGATTACCAAGTTCACCTGCGTTGACTGTGAATGTAACTGTATTGGTCGGGAACTTACGTCCTCCAACAACCATATATCCTGTTACATTGGCTGTTCCTGCTCCAACTGCAGTTACGACACCTGTACTGGAAACTTTTACTACTTTTTCATTGTCAGATTCGTAGTACATCGTTCCGTTCGGTGCTGTTGTGGAATCTGCGTTTACCTTCATTGCATCATTGGTGACTGTAATATCAGAAGCACTCATATTGCTGATTGAACTTCCGGCATTCAATCCACCGTCATACTCATTTCCTTCGATCACTACATTTTTACAACCATTAAAGTTGTACAGTTTTCCTGATAAGGTATCACCACTTCCGCTTACGGTCAGTTCTGCACTGTCGGCTACATTCAGTTCTGTAGAACTTCCGTCTTTTACTGCCAGACTCAGAGATCCATCTCCGTTGATCGGATCCTGTCTGTAAATTTTATTATTTTTAAAGGTAAGGTTATCTACACTCTTTGCATCAAGAACTCTCTTATTGTACGTAAAAAACGTATTGCCCTTGATCTTAATATTAGAATGTACGGTCTTTTCCGTAGATACAGTCGGATTGGTAGGCTCAATGAAAATTGCCTGTGCATTTCCTCTTGTAAATGTATTATTACGGATGGTCACATCTCTGACCGGACCTGACTCATACCAGCCCTGAGCATCATCAGAAATATAGATGCCTGCCATACTCATTCCGTCAAATGTATTATTTTCAATGACAATTGGTTTTCTTGTAGTTACAAGGATTCCTCTTGTCGGAACTTCCTTAAATTCACAATTGCTGATGTTGACAGCAGGTGTATAAGTGATATTTTCTACCACATGTTGATTTACCTGAACGTCGGCAGGAATTGCCTTATCCAATGTCAGCTTGATGGTTGTCAGACTTCCTGAACCTTCACCCATGTTTCCGCCCATTCCGTCCGGTCCGTCAACCTTTGTTACTGTGCGAACGGAATTTTCAACTGTGATCATATTTCCCTTTGTCATGAACTCGATTTCGTCACCTTCGAAAAAGTTCGGGAAACCAGCTGTTTCATGATGGTTGTACTGTACTGTGATTGTTCTTCTGTCAGACTGATGGATGTAACTGTGTTAAATGTTCCGTGGATATTGATCGGGTCGTCATGAGGACCTGCAAAGGTACAGTTATTAATATTGATTGCTCCTTTGCATCCGGACATCTGTACAAAGTCAGCATATCCGGCTGTTGTTCTTCCACTTTCCTTTGGTGCTTCAAAATCAACATCTTCCATTGTAATGTTTTCAGAATGCTGACCTACCATACCAAATCCATGAAGGAATTGGATATCAAGAGAAGTCATCTTAATATCTTTGCTCTTCCAGAAAAACGTTCCTGCATGATCACGTACGGTCGGACGTGACTGAAAGCACATTCCGTTCTGAACTTCACCGGCTTTACTATTATATGTAATCTTTACACGATGATTTCCAAGATCCTCAATAGAAGCTACACCTTTTAATGCAGCATTTCCATTTCCTGCACCGAATTTGATTCCCTGTACGGTATCTTCCCGCTGGGTATGATAACCTGACAGATCGGAGATACTCCAGTAACGTTGACCTGTATAAGGACTTACATCGCTGTACCATTTAATCGTTGTTCCTGCAACTTCATAATTATAGCACTCAGGAATATACATAGTTGCTGTATTTCCCTCTACACTCTCAACAGTCATATCAATAACTGTCGGAACCTGGAAATCCACTGCAAAATTTTTAAATTCAACATCTTCGCAACCGATTGTTGCAAATGTTGTCATTTTACCATGGAACATAAACAGAGAGTTGTTTCCATCTACGGTAACATGATCCATATCTTCCAGAAAAATACCGATCTTCTTCATTTTATTGTTCTGATCGGCACCTACAGTATTGGAAACATATAATTCTCTTTCTATTGCTTTATCTGGATAGATATCATAGCGTCCTTCCGGGAAATTAATCTTGACTTCTTTTCCCTCTTTCGTTGCATCTTTCGCAGCTGCGATTGCTTTCTGTATTCCGATTGCACTATCCTTCCCACTGTCCGGATATACTCCGTAATCCGTAACATCGATTACTTCTGTTCTTGCAGCTGCTTCGGCCTTCTGCACACCTGCGCCCGAAACAATTCCCGTTATCACAAGACAGGCTGCAAAGACAAGCGATAAGATTCGCCTTCTCTTTTTCATTTTTTCCTTACCCCTTTCCATTATATATAAGTGATTTTATTTTCTCATAAAAAAAGGGGGGCTGGCTTGCACTTTTTTATCACACCACCTCCGATTTTTTGTCATATTCGGAACTTTTTAATAACAGAACCGAGAAAAGGCATATCACCCACTTAACGCACTGCCTCTTTCTTTCATTTTTGGATTATAATGTTTTGAAGTTGTTGCTAGAAATTTATGATATGCAAAATACTACTACCAGTGAAAAAAAATTCCATGCGCAATCTCATACAGTGATACTATTGTCTTAACAAAAAAAGGCAGCGCACTTAATACTTAGCGCGCTACCTCTTCATCTCATTTCATTTTCTATTCTTCTGTTTCTTCCGTTTTGTTACCTTTTATTTTTTCCATGATCTCTTCCAGATATGCGCCTTCCAGTTTGTAGCCTTTTGCGTAGATCACAAATGCAAGGATTGTAATTACAGAAGGTACAACACCCATTAATACTCGCATTCCCATGATTGTAGACGCGCTCTGTTCTGCGTTTGCTACATAGCCGACAATTGTAAGGCCTACACCGATCAGCCAGGCAGATACTGCAGATGCGGTCTTAACAAGCAGTGTCTGGAATGAAGCGATAATACTTTCATTTCTACTTCCTAATTTTACCTGTCCATAATCGATAACATCAGCAAGCATAACGGTTGTTGCTCCTAATGTAAGACCAGAACCCAATTTATAGAAGATACCACTGATTGCTACAATTACCATGTTCTGTGGTGCAAAGAATCCACAAAGTACAACTCCTGCGAGACCAATTGCAGGACTGAAGCTGGCAATTGCAAATACCTGTTTCTTTGTAAAATAGTTAGAAAGGATTGGGAAAAGGAACAAAGCTGCAATCTCTGCAAACTGTGCTGCAGTTGTGAAGATTGGATATAAGCCTTCATTTCCGGTTACATATTTGAAGTAATAAATTGCAATACCACCGGCAAGCTGTACAACAAGATTGTAGCAAAGCACAATTCCGATAAATACTTTCAGCTGATCATTTCCGGCAATAACATGAAGTGCATCTTTGATTGTAAGCCTTTTTGCTTCTTTACCCGACTCCGCTTCCTGACAGCTGCGGTCTTTTACAAATACAACAGTAATAATAGAAGTAATTACAAAAATCACTGCAATAATTTTCGCAAGTGCAGAATATCCAACAGCGCTGTCTCCTTTACCAAGAACAGATACAAGTTTCAGAGCAAACGCACCCATAAGAAGCCAGGCTGTACTTGCAAAAATTCTCGGGATAACTGACATAGAATCTCTTTCTTTTTTCGTGCTGGAAAGAGACGGAAGCATTGACCAGTATGGAATATCCATAACTGTATAAGTCATTCCCCACAAAATATAAACAACAGAGAAATATATATACATGCCAGTTCCTTCTAATCCGGAAGGTTTTGTAAACATAAATACTAAAACGATTGCATTTAACACCGTACCAATCAAAATCCAAGGTCTGAATTTTCCCCATTTTGTTCTTGTGTTATCAACAACAAATCCCATCATTGGATCGTTGAATGCATCCCACACTCTGGCAACCAGAAACAGGTTACCGACAAAAAGCGGTGTCAATCCGATCGTATCTGTAAAATAAATCATTAAGAAATACGAAATAATGGCATAGCATAAATCTTTTCCCAGTGCTCCAATACCAAATGATAATTTAGAAAAGTTTGAAAGTTTCATTTGATGTTCTCCTTTGCTTTTTTATAATTTGTTTATACGAATCAACATGCTTGCGTAGTCACCCGTCAACCGCATGTCAAATCCATGTTTCATAAGATAACTTCCACTCTTTGTGAGTTTGCCATCTTCCATAAGAAGTTCGTAGGACGCATTTTCTTCCAGTCCACGAAGTTTCACTGTCACTCCACGATGTCCCAGCTTGCTTTGTGGGAGAAATGCGAACAGTACGCCCTCATTTCCTTTCATATATTCATATAGGAAATAATCATTTGCCGACGTATGATTCAGACGATAGAACGTACCTTCCTGAATGATCGGACGGATTTCCTTGTACTGTGCGATCATTTCCTGAGAAAGAGCAATGTCTTCTTCTGTAAATTTCAAAATATTACATCCAATTCCAAGTGTTCCCATCATTGCACTGTGATAGCGGAATTTCATTGGAATCACACGGTTGGACAGGAAGTTCGGACAATCGGTCACCCAGGCACGCATTGCCTTGATCGGATAAATGTAAGAATATGCATCCTGGATAAACAGACGGTCATATGCGTCTGTATTATCGCTCGTCCAGAAATCATCAAAAATTCCGAGAATGCCGTAATCAATACGTCCACCACCAGATGCGCATGCTTCGAACAATACAGCCGGATGCTTTTTCTTCGTTTCCTTCACAATATCGTAGAGTGCCTGGATGTGCTTATACCAGAGATCTTTCTTTAAATTTGTCTGAGAGATTGGTCTGTTTGCATCCCATTTGATATAGTCGATTTCGTGGTTAGAGAGAAGATTATCCAGCATTTCCAGTACAAACGCTTTTACTTCATTTTTTGTAAGATCCAGCACATACTGTTCTCTCGATGTGTCGCTCTCTCTTGTATCAAAGTGATAGATCCAATCCGGATGCTTCGCATAAAGCTCTGCCTTTGGATTTACCATTTCCGGCTCTACCCAGATTCCAAACAGAAGTCCCTGCGCTTTCACTTCGTCGATCAGCTCATCGATTCCATTCGGGAACTTCTCTTTATTTACATACCAGTCGCCAAGGCCGTTATCAATTCCGTGACGCTGGCCAAACCATCCATCATCTACTACGAACAACTCCGCACCCAACTCTTTTGCCTTAGCTGCAAGCTTTTTCTGCTCCTGAACCGTTACATCAAAACCGGTTGCTTCCCAGGAATTATAAAGTACCGGACGAAGTCCTTCCCGAAGTAGAAAATCATTTGCAAACTGATGCAGGTTGTGGGACATTGTCTGAAATCCATCTGCTGAATACCCACAGAGAATTTCCGGTGAGGCAAAGCTTTCTCCCGGCTTAAGATCCCATGTGAAATCATGTGTGTTAATTCCCATCTGCACAAGTGTCTCTCCGTACTGTGTCTGCTCTACCGCCCCGCTGAAATTTCCAGTCATACGAAGTGCGCCAAAGTACACATTTCCGGTTGTCTCTGTGGCATCCTGATCCAAAATGAAATAAGGATTGTGATTGTGGCTGGAAATTCCTCTTCTATTTTCGAAAATGATTTTTCCATAATCGACTTTCTGCACGAATTTCTGCTGTTCTGCGCCCCAATGGCCGTGTACATTTCTAAAATTCAATCCTTCATATGGAACATGAAATTGCCCACTGTGCAGCTTTTCTATCTGCATAACTTCTGTCGACTCATTTTTCAGCACAACGAAACGTTCCATCAAGTCATACGCTTCGTAGATTTTATAATGCAGTTCCATTACAAGGGCATAATGTTTGTCTTTTAAAATGATCACCAGTTCCTCACACTGTTCGTTTTTCTGGATCTCATAATTTACGTACTCGTAAGCCACATCTCTCGTCCCGTCTGCAAATGTAACCTTCAGACAGTGTTCTTTGTATCGAAGACCTCCGTATACAGGAAATTCTTCTTTTGTGATCTCATATACCGGATCGTTCGTAGATACTTCTGCAAGCTCCGGCATTTCGAAATCTTCCATCGCATTGATCCTGCTTCCCCAGTACAAATGTCTCACTAATCCCTGATTGTCAATTCCGAACGCGTAACTGTTAGAGCGCGTCTGGAGCATAAAAAGATTTTGTGAATCGTTCACTACAATACCCACTGTTCTACCTCCATTTTTACCTGTTAATTTATCGATTTAATCACACATTCGAACGGTGCCAGTTTTACACCGTCTTCTTCTGCCTCTGTCCCATTGTGATTTATATACATTTTGATCTGTTGTTCCTTTTCTCCTCTTGTAACAATTTCCACACCATTTTGAGATGGATACATCGGAATCTCTTTCTCTTTCATGATCGTCTCCATGAGTGCTTTTGTAATGGATTCTTCCAGTCCACATCCAATATAATAAACCATTCCTTTACCGGCCGGTTTTCTTGTCACTGCCGCAAATGAATCGTAAAATGTATCTCCATACCGGAAGAGGATTTCTGCATCTTTTACTTCGATCATGTCTCTGAAAATACCGCCCATGCCGTTATATTTTGCAAATGCGCCTGTCCCCACAACCGGAAATGCATCCAGCGTCTGAAGGCTCTCTGTTTCTACTACGCAATGTCCGGCAAACTCATTGTATCCAACCGGTGCCGTCTTTCCAAACGGTACATTGTTGTTCGCATCTTTCACCGAACAACGGTAAGTTAGTACAACCGTTCCGCCTTGTTCGGCAAATGCTTTTACTTTCGCTTCCATTTCCGGTTTGTGAATAATCATCTGTGGAAGGATGAGCACCTGATACTTCGAAAAATCGCGGTCTTCCGGAATGACATCCACTCCTACGTTCACATCGAAAAATGGCTTGTAAAATTTCTGCATTTCTGCTGCCGGATCAAGCAAAATACTCTGTTTCTGGATACGGAAAGAAGCAAGCGAATCGTAATCATAAACAATTGCCACCTGATTTCGAATCGGTGTTTTTAATGCCGCGTCATAATTTTTTATATCCCGAAAAAAGCTTTGCACTTCATAAAATTTTCTTCTCTTTACATTGTCTGCATCTAAAATTCCATAGCAGAACTGTTCCGCTCCTTTTGTTGCTCCACGATAACGGAAATACATCATAGAATCACAGCCATGTGCCATTCCCTGGTAGGACCACATTTTTGCCTGATTCGGTCTTGGCAGGAATCCCGTTACATCATGTCCTTGCGCTCCCATGATGGCTTCCGTGATCCAGAAGTTCTCCCCTTTTAAGCCTCGTATATAATCCAGACCGAAGGCAATTTCGTGGGGTGCGATTGGTTCCTTCTGACCGCCCCATACCGGGTAGTTGTTATACGCGACCTGATCCAGGGTCGCAGCCACTTTCGAATAATCTACATGTTTTCCAAGTCCACCGCCTGGGAAATCGTGCATAACAACTGCTTTCGGCGCGATTGATTTGATCAGCTTCGCCTGAAAATCAATAAAATCAACAATCACTTTACTTCGGAAACGCTCCCAGTCCTGACGAAGTGCCGGATTATGTGTTGTAATTGTCTCTGTCGGAATTGGAATCTCATCGAAAGAATTGTATTCCTGAGACCAGAACGTCGTCCCGTATGTATCATTTAACCGATCGATCTGTCCTTGGAACGTTTCGCTCAAATATTGCTGAAATTTTTTCTGACAGTTTTCACAATAACAAATATCGCTTCCTTCATGTCCGATCTCATTGTCGATCTGCCATGCTACGATTGCTTCTTCATTTTTATAATGTTCAACTAAAGCACGAACAATTTTTTCCGAATACGCATACATTGTGGCACTGTTAAAGCAATACACATGTCTTCCTCCAAAGGAACGTTTTTTTCCTCCTTCAAATTCCGAAAGAATGTCCGGATATTTCTTTGCAAGCCATGCCGGAATCGTAGCGGTAGGAGTTCCCATGATCACTTTCAGATTTCTCTTCTTCGCTTCTTCGATCACATGATCAAAAAAAGAAAAATCAAACTGCCCTTCCCTCTTCTCCATCATATGCCAGGAAAATTCCGCAATACGAATTACATTACATCCCATCTCCACGATCGTATCCATATCCTGTTCCATCAGATCGATATTCCACTGTTCCGGGTAATAATCAACACCTAACAACAAACTTCCTTACCTCCTCGGTTCTCTCTTTATCAACGATTTTACCAAAAGTTTCACTAATAGTTAATAAAACTTTTACTATTTTTTACTGTTTTTAGTAAAGTTTTTACTTTCCCTTTTACTTGCTGAAAAAGTGCACAAAAAAAATGCGTATCAACCTATTGGGGACACGCATTTTTTGTCTATTTTTTCTTTTCCACACTTCCACGTTTTACTAAACTACATGGAATAATCACTTTCTTTGGAATGATTTCTCCCATCCGCAGCTGCTCGATACATAGCATTGCTGCTCGGATTGTTTCCTGGATATAAGTCTCAATCGCATCCAACGGCGGGTTACAATTTCCTGATATTGATGTATTATTAAATACGATCATATTCGTATCTTTCGGAACAGAAAATCCACGTTCCGTCAAAGCCTTAATCACTCCCGGTACAAGTACGTCACTGCTAATGAGCATCGCCTCCGGAGGATTCTTGTGTGCATCTAAATATGCGATCATCGACGCATATGCACTGCGTGGATTCATCTCCGAATCGATCACCCATTCCTCATCAAATGTATCTCGCATCGTCTCTGAGTTCCGGTAGTAATAATATCTTGCATCCATTGTCAGTTCTTTCTTATAATCATATGTATTCACCGCACCAACGTAGGCAATCTTTTCATATCCCATCTCTTCAAAATAATTCAGCGCATTTCTTACCGCCATATGATAATTCGGTAAAATACTGTAATACTTCATCTCATCCGGTGACGAATCTATAAATACAATGTGATCTGTATACTGGTGAAAATCTTTCACCTCTTCTTTCGTAAATCTTCCAATTGCAACGATTCCGTCAAGCTCTATCTCACGTCCCGTTCCGAAACGACCAGTTTCATCTCGATACAACGGAACAGTTGTCCACCCTTTTTCAAAACATTCACTATCTAACATATTTTTCATAAGAAGATAATAAATATCGTCCTGAAGTTCCTCCATCTGAAGCATTTGCGCAACTCCGATACAGATGTTCTTCTCTTCTTCCGACTGGGAATTTCCCCGGTTATATCTTTGCGACAAAGAACGGTAATTTAATTCCTGCGCAACTTCAAGAACTTTTTGTCTTGTCTGATCTGTTACATTTAACGTCTGATCATTATTCAATATCCTTGAAACCGTACTTTGTGAAACCCCAGCCTTTGATGCTATATCTTTTAAAGTAGCCATACTGATTCCTCCTTCTTTCACAAAGTTCTATAACAGTGTATCACAGAAATTCTGCAATTACCAGTAACCTTTAATCGTATGACCACCAGTACAAGTATCAGGATCAGTATCGCCCTCTCGATCACCTCTTCCAGAACATACTGTTCTTTCTACCGCTTTTTTCTACTTTATTCTTTTTATTCATCTCATTGAGGTGTCAGTTTTATCCGACACCTCATAGAATATTTCCCTTTTTATTCGATTACAATCTATGGTTTTATGCGTTTTAACTTGTAAAGTGCTCTTTTGCAAACTGCATATCCTGTACCACTTCTACAGTTCCAAGATAATTATCTTTTTTGTCTCTCACTGCATAATAAGTAACTAAAAATGGTTTTCCCTGCTTTTCGATCCAAACCGGAACGCTATCACGAGTATGATTTTTAAAACTTTCTATAATGGAGCGAACCATTGATTCTATCTTAGGCGGATGACAAGAGAATACTTCTCTGTCAATTGCCATGCCAGGGCGTTTGAACACTTTCGCTCCTTCATTAAAGAAACGATTTATATTATTATCATCGATAAATGTAATCTCTATTGGCAACGTATTAAGCATAGCTTCCAACTGTGCTGCACTCATATGTCCACCGCCCATTACTATTTCACCTTCATAAATAGCCGCCTCATGACGATTCTTTTTATCCTGCACATATTTTTCTGCTTCTTCCCATCTATTATCAATGCCATACACTAATGCATAGTCTTTGGCATCTTCATAGATTTCATACCATTCTTCGGCTGTAAAATTCATTGCGCAGATAGGGAACAGTATATTAGTCTCTTTATAAATCATTTCATCTGCTCTTGTTAAAACAGCCTGTACTCTTTTAATCCATTCTTCGTCATGATTGCATTCCTTATCTATTGCTGCTAATTCATCTCTGATTTCATCATCAACAGTCCACATAACATACGATGGTCCTGATATTTCATAGCGAACTTTAAGGAGTGGATAAATCAAATCACCCTTTTGTGCATAGTGTATTGCTATTTGTCTAAAATCTGATATTTTTTTGCTTACATCTTCGCCCTTTTCCAGTGCACCTCTAATATCTGCTATTTCTTTGCTAAACTTCTCATTTGCTTCTGTAAAAGAATAAAGAGGATGGCCCTTTGTTTCTCTGAGTGCTTTTGCAAGCTCATGTTTTCTGACATATGCATCCGTCATAGTTGTCATTTCGGATGTTTCTTCCTTTTTTAAAGATTCTTCGACTGCCTTTTCAGCATTTGCTATTTTTTCTTCTTTGGTTAAGCCATGAAACAATGCACTATGCACATCACACAGTTTCTGCACCTCTGTAATAGGTGTTCCCTCTTTTATAAGTTCCTGCTCTGCCTTCATAATTTCAGAAGCATCTACATCAGAAAAATTCTGGACAAAATCTTTTTTAACACTTTCTAAATCTTCTCCATTTCCAAGTCTCTTTAAATAATCCTTCAGTAATACTGTATTGCCAGTCTCTTTGGCTTGAAATTGTTTGCTCCCCATAGAAGAAATATCTGGCATATTACCAGTAATTTCAAAACCATTTTTTATCAGTTCTGCTATAACAACCGGAATCGAAATTCCTTTTGCCTTTGCACCCTTAGGAATTGTCATAATTCGTCCAACGGAGTTTAGCATAGCCGGCTTCTTAATTTCATCAAACCCAAGATTTGCCATAATATCAATCACTTCTGGATAAGTTTTCGTAATATCATACACCGACCAGTTTAAATCAATTTTTTTACTCATAATATTTTACCGCCTTTCCCCTATTTTGTTTTAAGAAAAATCTATCTCACAATTGTAAATCTGTCTCTTTCCGTTCCCGTCTGATTATTTATTTAATAACTTTTTTAGATCCTCTTCCGGTGTACTAATTGGAGAAATCCCATAATTCTCTACTAGGAAATTCAGCACATTTGACGAAATAAATGCTGGTAATGTTGGTCCGAGGTGAATGTTCTTGATTCCGAGATAGAGAAGTGTAAGTAAAATAGATACGGCCTTCTGCTCGTACCATGAAAGTACCATCGATAGCGGGAGTTCATTTACATCACATTCAAATGCTTCTGCTAAAGCGATTGCGACCTTGATTGCACCATAAGCATCATTACACTGTCCCATATCCATGATTCTCGGAAGTCCTCCGATTGTTCCTAAATCTAAATCGTTGAACCTATATTTTCCACATGCAAGCGTCAAAATAATGCTGTCTGCAGGAGACTGTTTCACAAACTCTGTGTAGTAGTTTCTTCCTACTCTGGCTCCATCACATCCACCAACCAGGAAGAAATGTTTAATATCTCCATTCTTTACTGCTTCAATCACCTGATCTGCTACAGATAATACAGTTCCATGTGAGAAACCAGTTGTCACCTGCATTCCTCCATTAATTCCAGTCATATGCTGGTCTTTGGTATATCCACCTAAGGCGAGTGCCTTTTCAATCACCGGTGTAAAATCCTTTTCTTCTCCTATGTGTACCATTTCCGGATAAGATACAACTTCTGTTGTAAATACTCTGTCTGCGTAGCTTGGTTTTACAGGCATAAGACAGTTCGTCGTGTAAAGAATTGCTCCAGGAATATTATCAAACTCTTTCTGCTGATTCTGCCATGCTGTACCAAAGTTTCCCTTTAAATGAGAGTACTTCTTAAATTCTGGATATGCATGCGCTGGGAGCATTTCACCATGTGTATAAATATTGATTCCCTTATCTTTTGTCTGCTCTAATAAAAGTTGTAAATCTTTTAAATCATGACCGGTAATAATAATAAATGGTCCTTTTTCAATTGTAAGAGGTACTGTTGTTGGTACAGGAGTTCCATAAGTTGTAGTATTTGCCTGATCTAAAAGCTCCATACATCTTAAATTCACTTCTCCAACCTCTAATACAATAGGAAGTAGTTCATCCATTCCCCAATCCTTCATTCCGACTGCAAAAAGTGCCTTATAGAAGAATTTGCTGATTGTTTCATCGGTATATCCAAGCACACTTGCATGATATGCATATGCAGCCATTCCACGAATCCCAAAAAGTATTAAGGATTTTAAGGAACGAACATCTTCATCAGTAGTCCAGAGAGTATTCATATCAAAATTATCGTTTCTTCCACATGAGCCGGAACATGTAAAGCAATTTGGTACTAATTTCTTTTTTGCATTTTCTATCTTATAAATTAAAATTTTTAATGTCTCATCATTAAAGTTTACGTTTGTAACGGTTGTAAACAATCCCTCAAGAACTAATTGATTCATCTCTTCGGTTACAAGGTGCTCATTGCCCTCGGCTGCACGAGCAAGTCCGATTAATGCTCCTGTAAGCTCATCCTGTAATCTTGCAGTATTGGCGGACTTTCCGCATACTCCTGCATTTCCGGTACATCCTGTACATCCTGCGGTCTGTTCACATTGATAACAAAACATTTTATTTTCCATGTCTTTCTCCTTTTCTATTGCTTTATTCATCATTTCTTGTTGTTTAATGGTACTATATCAAACTCACAACAATTATTCCGTTGTCCAGACAACATTTTTGTTTTGTTTTCGATTTTTGTGATATACTATGGAAAAGATGAAAAGAAGGATTATAGAACTCATGCAAAAATATATGAACATCTTAACGAATACACCTTTGTTTCAAGGAATTTCAGAATCAGAAATTCTTCCAATGCTTAAATGTCTATCTGTCAGCATTAAAAATTATTCAAAAGGTGAATACCTGCTAAGAAGTGGCGATAAGGTACAAACTATCGGCATGATTCTATCTGGCCAGGCTCTCATAATAAATGATGATGTCTGGGGGAATCGCAATATTATTACAGAGCTGTCATCAGGAATGCTCTATGGCGAAAGCTATGCCTGCATCAGCAGTGTTCCTGCTCAAATCAGTGTCATTGCCAATGAAAATCTCACCGTCATGCTTTTCAATATAAATCATATTATTACAACCTGTTCTTCATCTTGCAGTTTCCATACAAGATTGATTCATAACCTGTTAGAGATAATAGCAAGAAAAAATGTAAGATTGATGAACAAAATAGATCATATTTCTAAGAAAAATTTACGTGACAAGATACTTAATTACTTGTCTGGCGAATCTATGCATGCCGGCTCTAACACATTTACAATCCCTTACGATAGGCAAGGGCTGGCAGATTATCTGAATGCAGATCGAAGTGCTCTATCTAATGAATTAAGCAAATTACAAAAAGAAGGTGTCCTCTCTTACAAGAAAAACACCTTCTCTTTGAAGTATTAGCTGGTTATTAGCTGATTTTCATCACCCATGACTTAGGCGCAATTTCTAAAGTGGCAGACCGTATCCTCGTAATGAACAGCGGACGTATTGTAGACAGTGGAAGCTTTGAGCATATCCGAAATCATTCTCAGGATCCTTACACCCGCTTTCTCATAGAAAAACGTTCTGCTGCAAATTCCCACAACTACTACGTTATCATACATCACTTTCTTCCCCTTTTATTTACTCTATTACGTAAGTATCTTTTCCATTCTTCTTTGCCTGATAAAGCAAACCATCAGATATCATGATGCATTCAGCTAATTTTCTCCCTGCTCCCTTCACACGATAAAGTCCGATGCTGCAATGCACATCCTGTCCCTTTTCTTCTGCTTTATCATGAATCTTTTTTCTGAAGCCTTCAATGCGTGCCGTTAATTCTTCCCTATCTCCGATATTCTGCTGGAAAAGAATATACTCATCACCGCCATATCTGCATGCAATGTCTGACGGACCACACATTTCCTGAAGTGCTGTGGCTACTTCGCGAATCCAGAAAACACCGGTTTCATGTCCATATGTGTCA
Source organism: Ruminococcus sp. OM04-4AA (assembly GCF_003462585.1). NCBI lineage: Bacteria > Bacillati > Bacillota > Clostridia > Eubacteriales > Oscillospiraceae > Ruminococcus > Ruminococcus sp. OM04-4AA. Next base: position 71,431 of record NZ_QTZH01000007.1, read on the forward strand.
TTGACAGACTTGAAATTATCGATATCCATAAATCCCAATACTGCCATATCACTTTCTGACATATTTTCTAAACAGTTTCTAACCTGATCCACACCACTGGTTTTATTCCATAACCCCGTCATGATATCGTGGCTCGCTCTGTATTCGGAAATCAACAATTCTCTTTTTGCATCCAGCCACTGATCCGAAACCTGTATCATATGATTTACAGAAATAATCATGGATGAAAAGAAAATCGCCAGATTCTGCAGATACCAGGTATCAATAACATAATCAAGGAACGCTGTAGCTGTCAGGATACAAGCATATATCAGATACAAGCGAAATGTTTTTTTTGCTATATTGCTTCCTCTCCAACAGCAGGGCAGCTAATACTATCAAAATATCTAATGCAAGCAGAACCTTGATGATGCCCGCTTTTCCAAACGTCATCATGTTTTCTAGAATAGCTGTCAATAAGGCTCTGTGCTTCCTTCATTGTGATTTTACCTTCATAAACGGAATTACGTCCTCTTTTCTCTAAAACATACTTGTTTTTCGTATATTATTTTACAGTTACCAAATTATACAATCTCTGTCCTAACTCGTCCTCTCCAATTTTGCTTTCCAGAGAACCTTCATATACTATTTGCATCGTAATATTATCTGATAATTTAAGAGCTACAGCAACAGCCTGACCATTAAATGCCTCTACATGATATAAAAGTGCCGGAACAGATGCATTTCCTATTGATTTTGCCTCTGGATAATATGATTTAAACTCATCCCAAGTTATCTCATCAGGCACATAGGTATCTACGTTAATTCCCGTACCATCTGCTTCAAGTGATGCCATTGAGAAACATGCCAAATGTTTTCCTGTAGAAAATCCTCCTTCTGACATTGCTTCCTCCATGGTAGTCATAGTTGAATCCAATCCCTGAATGCTTTGCTCTTCATTGTTTTCATCATAATACGAACCTAAGAGTACATAATTTAATGGTACTTTAAAAGTACAAATATCCTCTGTAACTCCCATTGCTATTTCTGTAATACCTGTTGCATTCGGATATACACCTGTAGTATCTCCACTTGTAGTCTTTGTTTGTGCTTTAGATTCTGCAACATCACCTGGTTCTTTTTCTTCTGTCACACCTGTTTACTGCGTAGATTTCGTTGTAGGTTCAGCTTGTGATTCTGATGGTTTTTTCCCACATCCTGTCATAGTAATCATCATTGCCGCAATAACTGTCAAAATAATCTTTCTCTTCATAATCTTCTCCTTTTAATTTAATTTTTTCATAGGCGTTTGCGAAACGCCAAACACAGAACGAAAAAACACTTCATGCTGATTTACTTCTTGCCGGAATTACACAGCTTGTTCCCGTACTTGTTGCTGATAAAATCCACCAGCATCAATATATACGAAGTTTAAAATCTTTGATTGCCTGACCTTTTGGTATTTATAGCATTTTCTTCGCAGTCCATCTGGGAAGTCTTTTTGTCATGTCTAATTTTGATATCACCTGCTTCTCATCTTAGGAATCCTGCATTGCAGGATTCTTACCGCATTTTTAATCAGGATTGCGCAAAGCAGGAGGCTGTCTGCATCCTGCAGAACAGCCTCCCGGTTTTCTGTGTATTATTTTATTTTTCGTTTTCGTATCCTCAGAGCTATCAGCACTCCGGCACTCACTGCTATCCCGGCTATCCACACCGACATATCAGCAACATCTCCGGTTTTCACACCATTTTTCCTCTCTGCTGTATCTGTTTTCCTATTCCTTTCTTCGTCTGTTGTTCCACTATTTGATGAATTATTTTCCCCGGTTGCCGGAGAATCACTCTTATCTGTTGTTGGCGAATCATTCTTTGAATCATTCTTATCTTCTGATGGTTTCGTTGTATCTCCCAACGTTATCGTCACACTGGCAGCATCCAGCATCTGCTTTGTATCTTCTGCCGTAGCCGCTGTAAGTTCGCTCACTCTTACAATCGTCTCCCCTGCTGCATCAGCTTTCTTTTTAAATACAAACTGTACTGCATTAACAGATTCTTTTATTGTTTCTGACTTAATCACCGTTGTAAATTTACCATTATCACTGTTATACACCGGTTCCTGCAATCTGGAATCTCCTGCTTTCATTTCTGTCAGTTCCAACTTTGCATGATCATAATCCAGGGTTCCCGCCATTGCATCGATTCCCTTCTCTGTGACCGGAAACTCAAGTGTCACCTCTAACGTCTTCTCTTTACTGGCTGCATTCAGTTTCACTTTCTCCTGCGCATTCACTGTAAGGTTACTGAACGACATCAATACAGCAATCATAACAGCCATCACATATACTCTTTTTTTCATATTTTTCCTTACCTGACCTTTATGCACTCTTATTTTTTCAGGATCGTCTTGTTCAGAACAGACAAATCCACAATGTCAATCGTATCGTCCTGATTCATATCTGCCGCCAGCAGAGTTATCCTGTCTTTGATCACCAGGCGGTCTATCAGATGTTTGTTCAGCATAGCCAGATCTGCGTCTGTTGTAGCTCCGTCGCCGGTCAGATCTCCTTTTACCACCAGAGTATAATTTACATTATCATTCAGTGTCAATACGCTTCCGGTTGCAACAACCTTCGTCTCTTTTCCATCTCTGGTAAGTTTTATGCTTCCGGCATTGGTATTGATATTTTTCAAAAACTCCTCCAGCGAGGTATTGGCATTAATATTTTTAATGATACCATTATCTCCCACATGGTACACCTCTGAATCAATTTCCAGTTTTCCCGAATCTCCGTTCTCAATCCAGGTTACTTCAGCTGTCACATAACCCATATTGCCCGCTTTATCGCGAAGTTCAAAGGTGAAGGTTCCGTTTTCCTGGAAAGTGTGACTGCCATCTTCATCTGCATTCAGAATCGTTACATTCTCCTCTGAGAAATCCTTCAAGGCTGCTTTTACCGCAAACTGTGTCGTTTCTGTAATATCGTATTCCACTGTCGCCATCGGTGCTTCCCTGTCAATCCAGGTCACTTCGGCTGTTATGGTTTTTTCTTTGTCATGAATGTCTTTATATGTAAATGTATAATTGCCATTCTCTGTAAATGTATGGCTCTCGTCTCCGATCACCGTATATCCCGCCGGAACCTTCAAGGTCGCAGTAACATCCTGATTGGTCCAAGATGTTACGGAATATTCTACCTCCGGTTCCTTAAAGACCTTCGTACTGTCTTCATAATAATTAAATCTTGTACCGCTGACGTACTTGTTATTACCTTCGTGATTGCCATAGGTTTCTACAGCTTCTACCTTAACATATCTTGCAGGCATCGACTCTTTTAATGCAATCGTCTTTCTCTGTTCATTGTTTGCAAGGTTCGCCTGCTCTCCGGCCAGTGTCCAGTCCTTGCCATCCATACTCACGTAGATCTTCGCTTTTTTAATTCTTCCGTTCAGTCCTGCCGGATCATACGTCACCTGTGACAGATACCGTACTTTATCCAGGCTGACAACATAGGTCTTATCCTGTGCCACTTCTCCCCATTTCGTATGCCATGTCGTATATGGGCTGGCGTCTATCATATGTTCAGACTCATATCCTCTCTGTGCGGTTCCTGCCGACACAAAGCTGATATTCTCTACATAGATATACCGTTTCGTTTCTGTCTCTGCTGCTTCTGTAAAATCAAATACTGTCGATTCTCCCTGCAGGTAAGTTCCATGTGCTTTATAACGAGCTGTCACCTTTACCTTTCCTTCAAATCTGAGGTCCGCCGTATAATCTGTCCAGGTCTTTCCGCCATCTGTACTGCATTCCAGATTCTGAACCTTTCCAATAAATGTATTCTCGTCATCATTTGCAGCTAATGTTTTAGACTCGATTCCTTCTCCCTCCAGAATGTCTATGATAAACACCTGACTGGAACCGGATATCTTTACTTGTATATCATGCTCTGCAGAGATACTGCTGATCTCCTTTTCTGTAAGACTGATCTGATGATCCAGCGTCGTTTCCCATGTGTTTCCGCCGTCCAGACTGTACTGAACCTGGAAATTGTAATCATCATACTTGGAATTCATAACAATCTTGCCGGCATTTTCTCCATCAAACGAGAAAGAAGCAAGGTCCACTTTACTGCTTCCCAGCAGCTCACTTGCAATCTCGCGGCATGCACCGGACTGTAGGACTTCCTTATCCGTTGCTTTTACAGCCTTATTCAGAGCCTCTGTTTTCAGCATATCAATCTCTATGACATCATCGTTACCCAGATATGGCTCAATCACTCTTAACAAGTCTGTCATTGCCATCGGATAGTATGTGTATGTATCTACAATCTGCTCTGCAAGTGCTCTCCATTCTGCACTGGTCCGCTGCTGTTCCTTATATATGCCGATCAGCTGCTCATAGCTGTCAAGATTCAGCTTGAATGCTTCCAATGCTTTACGGTATGTATCCTCTTTTCGGTTACTTTCTCCATAAGAATTGGCAATCAGATTATAATAGAATGATTTATTATAATGATCATAATCATTCAGTGCCGCCTGTCCCAACAGCTGATATCCTCCGTTATTTCCTACAGAAGATTTGTTGCCATTGCCAAGATCCATATCAATTCCCATATGCTTTCTTGTAAAGGACTTATTATTCCAGTCAAACAGCAAACGGTTGCCGTTTCCGCCATACCAGGTGGTCGAGCTCTGTCCCCATCCGAAAATGTTGTTGCCGATATCCCACACACCCTTGCCGTCTGCATTCACCGAATAGGTCAGATAAGACTCGTGTGCCGGCTGGTAGACACCTACCGATGGGATTCCATGAACTCTGTGTAGATTTGAACCAAGTCTTGAGATATTCCAGCAGATACCTCCGGCCTCCATTACCATCCAGGTCTTTTCCGTCTTACTTCCATCCGAATTAAGACCATATGGGATTCCATACTGCTCCAGCTTATATTTATCATTATATGCCGCATAATTCTCCTGGGCATACAGCCTGTCCTGATGATAATTCGGCGAGATATACTTCATATAGTTATATGGATTCAATCTCTTTTCGAGATTATTCGGATATTTTGATTCCGAATATCCACGCAGCCACTTAATCTCACTGTTAGCAGTAGAGTCATTCACCACCATACGGATCAGTTCCATATGATAGGAAGAAAACTCGGCTTTTCTCACAAAAAGCTCCGTATCATATAACTCTTTTAAAATCTCATAGCGTTCATTAATGTCATAGGAGTTCGCCGGTGAATTGAAACTCAATGGTGAGCCATTACGGTCAGTGCTGTAGGATATCGCCAGTGCGATCATCATCTTTTTATATATATCCCCGTCAGCCTTGTCCAGATCCTCCTTCTGGTTCTTGTACAGACTTCCAAGCAGCTTAAGACACGCCTGCGAGTCCCCTACATTTCCCGTCTCTATAAACAGCTGCAGATTCTCCTTGTTATTAAAAATCCACCGAATCGCTTCCAGAACCTCTCCATCTGCATCGTCTTTTATTGCACTCTGCAATGTCCAGTATCCCATGCGGTTCACAAATTCTCTTTTTAATACGGTATATAGCTGATTGCTGTAATTCTCTTTCACTGTATTTTGGGAAAGCTGTTCATCATAATATGCGGTCGGTCTGATATCCTGTATTAATTCTGAGGACATATCATAATCTGTCTTAACGATTCTTGCGTCCGCATATACAGAGTGATCTGCCCCGTTCGATCCGTTGCTGTCTGAATACAGCCTCAGATACCGGTAACCCTTAACATTCAGATCCACCTCGATCGCATTACTGGCGGAAGTAACCACCCCACTCTTATATAATTCCTCCCAGTTTGTCCCGTCCTTTGAGACAGAGATTCTGAACCAGACCTCTCCGTTGCCGCCTCGTTCCGCATCAACACCCATTTTCGCAACAAAACGTGTATAGACATCCGAATACGCTGAAATATCATAGGTAAGCTGTGATGTGGCGTGTGCTCCCATTCCTTTTTTGAAGTATACTCTGGAGCCATCGAGCAGAAGGCTGATGGTGCCTCCTTCGATATTTTTATCCTTCATGATATTGCCCCAGCCGGCATAGGACCATCTGTTGTCCGTAATATACTCCATATCCGATATATAACGGTACTCGGCTTCTGTCGCAGACTCTGCCACTGCATCTGCCGCCTTCTCCTCAGTCCCGCCAATCGCCGCCTCGACATCAACCCCCTGATTCACATCAACGTCTTCCTCAGCTCCGGTGTTTTCATCCATATCCCCATGCCGGATCTGTTCCTGCTCATCCACCGCGGAATCTGCTGCGGAAGAATCTGCCGTGGAAGAATCCGCTGTGACTGAATCCGCTGTCTCTGCACGTACTGTCAGTACCCCCGGCGATGCACTCGTCTGACACACAATTGCAGCCGCAAGCATCGCTCCTAAAATCTTTTTAATTCTTCTGTTTCTCACTTTATCTCTCCATTTTTCATTCATATACTAAACGAAGCATACAAACATACTATATGATGTCAATATGCTTCATTCACTATGGTATTTTTTTTTTAAGATAACATATATCCGGCTGCTAATCAACACTCTCTGAAAAGTTTCGCGTTATTCTTTTTCTTCCGCGGATACTGACGGTCGTCAATACTCCTGCACTTACCGCAAGCAGTGCCACCAGCAGCCAGATCGGCGTCTGAGGCATTTCCTCCGGCTGCGGTTCCTCCTCTTTTTATTCTACCTGAGACACAATAATCTCAGCATATTCTCTGTCATTATACCCCCCGATATTTTTTGTCAATTCCTTTAGACATCATAAAAAAAGTTGCTAAAATTTTATTGAAACTTCCCGTTTTGACCTTTACGGGAATTTACCTTGACAAATCTCAGGGGGAGTGTTCTTTCTGCTATAATGATCTTAGTGATATGAGTGTGGTATGAAAGGAGTCCACCATGAAAAAGAATCAAAAGAAAAATCTGAAAAAGAACCTTCACCTTTCCTATAAGGACAGATGTATTATGTGTGATAAATACTTTTGCCATTATAAATGCTCCTTCCTTAGAAATCATATTCATCTGGATCCAGTCCGGCATCTTCCAGTACTTCTCTTCGTTCATCTGCATCCATAAACTCCAACTCGTCTGGATCCAGTCCCGATAATTCTAACTCTGTCTGTACGTCAGAATCGTCTTTCAGTAGTTCATTTAGGAAAGTAAATTCCATTGCGCTTTCCAGTGGACTAATATTTCCATCATGGTTCAGATCAAACATCCTTCCGAATATTCCTTTCATTGCCAGCTCCTCCATTTCTTTGAATTTTATGATTTAATCTTCTTTGATGGTGACAGTGTATATCAATAGGTGGGGTATAAAAATCCCTGCTCTTTTATACTGCTATCCTTCTAAGACAAAAGGCCCAGAATACCTTTTTCTGAGCCTTTCCATCTTGTTGTTTTCAATTATAGATAAAGCTATTATGCAACATTTTGATTCTCATCATCTAGTTGAGGTAAATCTTCATCGCTGCCAATTGCTTTTAAACTTGACACTTACTTTCTTTAAAGAAAGGTCAATCTCATTGACATATTAAGATTTAATTCTGCCAACACTTATAGCAAACCCATTGACTTCATAACAAAATTTATGTATAATTTTGTTATTAGATAAGGAGGTGCTTTTATGCCGACAATCAAATCAAGTGCTGATTTAAGGAATAATTACAATGAAATTTCTACATTTTGTCATAATTATCCAGAACCAGTTTTCATTACGAAGAATGGAAAAGGAGACCTTGCAGTTATGAGCATTGAAGCCTACGAAAATCTTGCCAGCCGCTTTGAGCTTTACAGCCAAATCAAGGACGGAATGGACGATATTGCATCAGGCAACACCCGACCTTTCTCTGAAGCTATGGCAGATATCAGGAGCCGCCGCACACGATGAGTTATCAGCTTCATATCACATCCACCGCAGAGCATGATATTATGCGTGCTGTGGATTACATCGAATTTACACTAAAAAATCCACAAGTTGCTGACAATCTGTTAGATGCTGTCACAAAGCAGATAGGAACATTATCAGATTTTCCTCAAAAGTTCCGTCTTGTCGATGATCCGGTTTTAGCAAGTTGGGAAATTCGTTTTGTAATAATCAATAATTACCTTGCCTTTTATACTATTGATGAAGAAAAGCAGACCGTTATTGTAGTCCGTTTTCTCTATCAAAAAAGTAACTGGTGTTCCATTCTTCGACAGGGATTTCCCCTGGTTTAAGGAATCTGTTTTTGCAGATTCCTTTACTTTTTATAAAACACAATTATTCAGTTGTCTGCTCAATCTATATTGATTTTAAATTTCCTAAACTTGACACTTCCTTTTCTTAAAGAAAGGTCAATCTCATTGATATACCCACATTTCGGGCATTTGATTTCAATATTTCCGGTTGTCATTGTAATCTTGTCGAAAACACACCACTCACCCGATAAAGCGGCTATCATCAGAATTAACGTCTTAGTGACCTGTATATTCAGTTTTCAATTCAAGTGAAAGGATTCCATTTTTATTGATTGGAATTACTCCCTTCACTTATTTGGAATTGCTCAGGCTTTTGACACCCTATTTTTAAAAATTTTTTAAATTATTTTTTTAGGAAGATATTTTAGAACAATAGATAAGTAGAAAAAGCTTCAAATCTTGTGTATAATTAAGAAATAAAGATAGAGACAAATGGAATTTGTCGAATTGTTTATAATTCAGAATAATATATCAGTATAAACGGCAGAAAAATAATGGGACAAGAGTGTCCCATAGATAAAACAGGGCATTTGCTCACTTTGTGTCCTGTTAGGTAACAGTGAAAAGTTATATGCTGAACACCGTAAAGGAGGTTGCGCACAATGAATCAAGCGAAAATCGGTAAGTTTCTGGCAGAATTACGTAAAGAAAATGGGATGACTCAAGAACAGTTGGCTGAGAAATTGAATGTTGCCAGAAGAACAATATCTCGTTGGGAAACGGGAAACAATATGCCCGACATTGATATATTGATTGAGCTTTCTGATTTATATGCTGTTGATCTCCGGGAAATATTAAATGGAGAGAGGAAAAGTGAGAAAATGAAGAATGAAATAAAAGAAACTGTATTACAGGCAGTAGATTATACAACTACGGAGTCAGAGAAGTATAACCACAGGGTTCGTATATGCAATTCGATTGCGTTGTTATTCTTAGTAGTATATATGTTGTTTAAGGATACAACGCTGTATGTCCAAAACGAGGTAGTAAGTATAATTATTGATGTTGCCCTGGGTGTGAGCTTAGGAATGTTACTAACAGGATTTGTTTTTTCAGGTCGTTATGGTATTAAAATAAGAGCATTCAAGCAGAGAATATTCAAGCGTCAATAAAACCAGAAGTTAACTGTACAAATTCCGATTATCAACAACAACGATAAAATGTCACACAGTTATTAACAACCATGTGACATTTATATTCTTAATACAATTTTGCACCTGCTGGGATTGCGTCATCTAACATTACCAGATTCAGTTTTTCTTCTCCATTTACATTGTGAATTGCAGAAAGAAGCATACCACATGAATCTATTCCCATCATAGAACGTGGTGGAAGATTTACGATTGCAAGTAAAGTTTTACCTACAAGTTCCTCCGGCTCGTAAAATGCATGTACTCCTGAAAGAATAGTTCTTTCATTCTCTGTACCATCATCAAGTGTAAATCTAAGAAGTTTCTTACTCTTAGGTACTGCCTCACAATTTTTTACCTTTACAACACGGAAGTCTGACTTTGAGAATGTATCATAATCAACCTGCTCCTCAAATAAAGACTCTATTTCAATACCTGTACTATTTTCAACAACTGCTGCCACTTCTTCTGTTACTACTTCATTGTTATCCATTTGATTGTAACTCCTTTGCATTAATTTCTCATCATAATATGTAATATCGGTTGAAACTGCACTACTATTAGCTAGTATACCATAAACATACTGTTTTTAGGAAGAAACGTCTTATTTCATCCATAAATAGTAGTCAAGAGTATTTCTCACTATGTCAAAAAATCCTTATTAAACCTCAAAAAAGTTTCTCAACTTCGGCTCGTTTTCCTTACTCACCTGATACAATTCCTTGATCATCCCATTTTCTATATGAATAATATAATTACAACATGAATAAATAAGTTCCAAATCATGAGTTATCAAAAAAATGGTCCTGCCCTTTTCGTGCATTTTTTTTATGCACTCTGCCACCTGCATCATATGGAAATAATCCAATCCACTGGTCGGTTCGTCAAAAACGATATATTCTCTCATGCTTGCTACTGCACTGGCTACTGCCACTCGCTGCTTTTGCCCTCCGGAAAGTGACATAGGATGCTGCTTTCTGTAATCATACAAATCAAATTCTTTTAGTATTCCCTCTAACAAATTATCATTTTTCTCATCCATGCTAAGAATTATCTCCTCTTCAACACTTTCCGTAAAAAGCTGACGATTCACGTCTTGCATGACAAGAAAAGAATTATTAAGCCTCTTTTTTGCTTTGAGCATGACATTGCCATCTTCCAGCAATCCCTTTGCTTTCTTCTCTAAACCGCAAAGGGATCTGACAAATGTGGACTTTCCTGCACCGTTTCTGCCAATAATTGCTATAACAGAAGCCTTTGGGATGTCCATCTCATCAATGAATAAACTCAATTTCTTTGAGCCTTTATATCGAAAAATAAAGTCATGTATTCTCATAAACGTTTTAGCCTCATTGTAATTTTGAATTTCCAGATTATCGTATGAGAGGTTCCTAAGTCCCATGCTCATAAGTTCCTCGGCAGGCAGTTTTTGCATTTCTACACTGCTGAATTCACGAACTATCTTTCCCTTTTTCATATAGATAAAACGGTCAGCAATCCCCTTAAGGTATCGGAACCTATGTTCAGCAATTACAACTGTCTTGCCTTTCTGTTTCCAGTATCGAATCATCGCTTTCAGTTCAGTTACAGCATGCATATCGAGATTTGATGAAGGTTCATCCAAAACAACTATCGGATTATCTGTTATAGACACACTGGCACAAGCAATTTTCTGTTTTTCACCACCCGAAAGCTGGAACATAGTTCTGTCAAGTAAATATTCAAACTTTAATTCATGACTTGCGTCCTCAATTCGCTTTATAATCTCATCTTTATCATAATTTAGATTTTCAGCACCGAATGCCAATTCACTTTTGACATCCACACAGAAAAACTGGCTTCTTGGATTTTGGAAAACGCTACTTACTTTACTTCCCATATTATAAATGTTACCTTCCTGCGTTAAGTGTCCCAAAACCTTTACCTGACCATCCATACGTCCCTTGTAGTAATAAGGAATCAGTCCATTAATGAGACGAATAATCGTAGACTTGCCACAGCCTGACTCGCCACACAAAACCACAACCTCTCCCTCATTAATCTGTAAATTAACATGAGTTAATGAAGCATTTTTTTGCTCTTGGTAATGAAAGCAAACATTATTTATATCTATTACTTTATTACTCATTAAATCACACCTCCAAGTTCCAGAAAGTACAACAAGATAAAGCCAATACCCAATACGAACAACGCATAGTCAACCCATCCAAATCCGCAACGTGATATATTTGTTCTACTTTTCTTGTATCCAAGACATCTAGTTAAGGCTGACGCAGATAAGTCCTCACCAATATTTACCACTGATATCATTAATGGAACCAACCTATATTCCAGTATCTCCACCGGTTTAAAAAAGAAATATGAAAATCCTAATTTTCTCATTCTCATAGCATCGCTGATCCCTTCTGCCTCCTCCTTTACTGTCGTAAAAAAGCGAAACATAACAGAAACAGGAATAATGACCTTTTGCGATACATGCATTCTTTCCATAGATGCAATAAATTCGTTTACCCTTGTGCTACAGAAAAAATACACTCCAAGCATTCCACCAGGCAAAAATTTTGTACCCATCGATGATAGAAATCCCAACAGCATCATCATAAATCCACTGGTATAATCTAATACATACAAGACAATGATGTGACTGATTAGGTATATCACCAGGTAGACCCATGCAGGCTTAAATCTTTTTGATGTTAAAAGCAAGACAAAGGGCAAAAAGCCAATGATGAATCTCAGATATGGTAAAAGAACACCTGAACTTGTATCCAGCATGACAATATTCATCACGAGCAATAAAAACAATTTTGTTCTTGGGTCAATATATAATGCCTGCTTCTCCATGTTTTACTTTCCTTTCCTTCTATATTTTCTACGAAATGAATAATATCACCTGCCACTTTAACAGCAAACGCATCAAGTTCCTAAGCGCTTATACAAAAATGCCACACATTTTTTCAAACATGTGGCATTACTCTTTTTAGGCAATTCCTGCTTTTTCAAAATGTTTCTTTAATACAATCTTTCCAAGCATAGTTCCCAAAAAACCACCTACAATAGCAAGTACGATAATTACCAATACCATGTAATCTGGAGTAAGTGCCATAACAGCGTCTATGTATGCATCTGTTCCACCGTTTTCTCTATAGTTTGCAAAGAAAGTATCTCTCATAATCCACATCGGAAGCATTGTTCCAATTGTCCAAAGAGTGAATACACAGTATCCTACAACATTCCTTGCGGTCTATTTGGCTTGTTTCCTGACTACTCAGGAAAAATATTTCTACCCTCGCCCCACCTGTATTTTCAGAATTTGAAAGTTTAATACCTCCACCATATTTTTCAGCCACAGTTTTTGCAAAAAATAGTCCCATCCCATAATGGGCTTCGCCATTTCTACTTGTGTCATCCATAAAAAACTGCTCTGTGCCATGCAATAATGCTTCTTTTGTAAATCCTGATCCGCTATCCTCCACAATGAATGTCAGCCGGTCATCCTGCTCCTTTGCGTCAATATAAATGATTCCATTTTCTTTTGTATGCTCCACTGCATTCTGAATCACATTCATTACGGCTCGGAACATTGGATCATAAGCAATCGTTACCTTTTTATCACTTTGTTCCGCCTTCCAATCTATCTTCTGGTGATAGATTTCTACCAGTCCGAGTGCCTGTTCCTTTATATCTGCGAAAAAATCTTCTAACCTCACCGTTGTATAGGTAACATCACTGCAATTCCATGATTTTGTGACATCTATCAACTGTTTTACATAACTTTGTATCTGTGTTGTGCCATTCAAAACATAAGTGATATTATTCTTCTGTTCTGTGGTCAGTTCAGTCTCTGAAAGTAGTTCTGCATTTCCCCGTACAATCGTAAGAGGTATTTTAATATCATGCGCCAAAGCAGACATCTGTTGTTTCTTTTCCTGCTCCGTTTTCCACTGCTTTTCTAAAGATTCTCGCAATGCATCTCGCATATCATCGATTGCCGATAAACAGTCATCAAACTCTTTGATACCGGAACAGGATGTCTCATATTCCAGATTTTGATCCTTTATTTGTCCGATTGCGTCTAATACAGGCTGCATCTGCTTTTTGATTCTTTTTCCAAAACGTATGGACGGAATGATGATAATCGCTACCGATCCAATCACAGACATAATAATCATCACATTCTGTGGTCCTATAAAATGCTCCCTCAAAAAAGCTGAATGATATTGAGGTGTCAGGCGATATTGCAATACAACATATTCATTTTCCCTTACAATTACTTTATAAAAATATTTCCCGGATGCGTTTCCGTACTTTGCAACATTCCATGCTATCTGTTCGTATTGTTCTGACAGATCTCCACCTATTTTCTCTCCATTCTCTGAAAAGATTACATAATCACAAAGTGCGGGAATCATCTCAGCAGTCACTTTATCTGCACGTAAAATCGTATCATATGCTTCATTAATCTTTTGCTCTGCATAATTTGCCGGATAAATACAGCCCACACTAATCAAAAGGTACAGCAGCAGATAAGCAACAATCACCAAACCAACTAATGATCCAAGCATGACCAGTACATATCTCATAAAAATCCTGCTGAGTGCATTGCTTCTCTTTACTCTTCCCATTTATATCCAATCCCCCAGACTGTTTTTATCGGTATATAATCATAATCCGCAAATTTTGCTCTTATATTTTTGATATGCGTGATAATAGTACTGTCATTACTCTCATTGTCAAAGCCAAAGACCGCTTCCAATATCTGTTCCTTCGAGAAAACCTGTCCTCTGTTTTTAGCCAGAAATTCACAGATTTCGTACTCCGCTTTCGTAAGAGGAAGTTCCTTATCATCAACCAATAGTTTCTTTTGAGATATTTGAATACAGACCCTCCCCAAAACCATCCGGACAGAATGTTCCCTGTGCTCTCTTCTAAGATGTGCATTGATCCTTGCCCGAAGTTCCATCACTCCAAATGGCTTTGAAATATAATCATCTGCTCCTAAAGAAAGTCCGTTTACCAGACTGTTTTCCTCCGTTTTTGCCGTAAGAAACAAAATCGGACAATCCACAAGTATCCTAATTCTTTTGCATAATTCGAAGCCATCAATTCCAGGCATCATAATGTCCAGTAAAATCAGGTCATAACGATGTAATTCTTCCATATTAATTTTTAGCGGATTACTTACTTTGGTAACCAGATGTCCATCCTTATTCAAAATGCTTTCTATCATTTCCAAAATTGCCGGTTCATCATCAACTGCCAGTATTTTTGCCATAGTTTCCCTCGATTCTATTCCGATATTCTGTTTCCTTCCCAGTGGTTTACCCACCAAAAATAGTATACCATACTAATCCCTGTAAATATTAAGCAACCTGGTATGAATGACAACCATTCACCTACACTAGTTTCTCCCAATACAGATTGCAGATAAGTATATGGTACTCTTCCCGTCCAGCAGACAAATACATATTTCCACACATAATCTCCAAGTCCGGTAAGCATCAATGCACTAATTAGTCCTGATATAATCCCTGCTCCAATGGATACACCTTTTCCAAACTGAAAAGCCAGAATCAGCTGCCACAGATAAAGTGGAACACTGCTTCCCCACAGAAGCACTGCTGCAAGTATACATACTTTCATGCTTCCGATGTTGCTTGATGAGATTCTTCCAAATCCAATTCCGAATATGATTGCTGTCAATAGGACAGAGCACAGACACAAAACCAGTAGCATCAACAGTTTCGATAAAAATGCTGCAGGTTTATCCGGTAAAGACAACAGATTTTGAAAATCACCTGCATTTTGTTCCTGTTCCATCACACTTGCTGTAAAAATTCCAATAAGTACCGGAAGTCCTGCTCCTATTGCCTGATAAAATGCAATCACTTTCATTTTTTCATTCCATGGTGAAAAAAGTAATATATTAAAAATATAACGCTGGTTATAATCGGAATCAGTAAGTGTGCCAGAATCACAGATGTTCCTTTCATCTTTCGCAAGTCTGCATTAAGAGATCTTCCAATCATCTTATTTCACCTCTCTTCTCTCAAACCATTTCAAAAACAGAACCGTTACAAAAACAAACCAGATGATTGAGAGACACATTCCCGGAACAATGACTCCCGTATCCAAAAGAGGATTCCCTGCTTCTGCGGCAAGTCCATTTGGTAAAACATGAAGCAACGGCACATCATTCGCATAGGGATTGCAGAAACAAGTACATACCAGATTCTGGTTTGTGATATTACCACACCGCTGACGGTAATAAACAGGCAGACGAACAAGTTTACAATCATTCCAAATCGTTCACTTAAAAATAAAGCTACCGGAATCTCCCATAACTCAGAAACCGTCAGAAACAATACTGCAATCAACGCTCCTCCAACTGGAACATGTGTCGTTAGAAGAAAGCCTCCAAGCGTTGCTCCTGCAAACACAATCACATTAGAAAACAAAATCATGTACCCAATATAAATAATTTTCCCCAGCAACAATTTTCTTCTGTCTGTGGGAATAGTCATTAAATGATAGTATTTTATCTTTTTCTCCTGCGCCACAGAAAGATAACAAAATAGAGCAATCATCCCCGGCAGCAAAAGTGTATACCACCAGTTCCAAACACTTTCTGCATAAGCATTTGTCATCCCAAGAGTAAATATAAATGCCATGACAAATGTAAGAAGAGGAAATCCCCAGATAAACTTTTTTCGCATGGTTCTTTTGGCTTTTTGATGTTCTGCTTTTATAATATTAACCATGGATTTCACCTGCTTTCTGGTTTTTTCTTACCACATTCATAAACAAATCTTCAAGATTATCTCCCTGCTTTAATGCTCCTTCGTATCCTAAGATTCCACCTGAAATAATCCCGACTTTATCTGCAAGTAACTGTACCTCTGAGAGAATATGACTGGAGAGAATTACAGTGATTCCCTGTTCCGGAAAAGACCGGATCAGCTCTCGTAATTCCTCGATGCCTATTGGATCTAATCCATTCGTAGGTTCATCCAATATCAAAAGTTCCGGTTCTCCAAGCAATGCCATTGCAATGCCTAGTCTTTGCTTCATTCCCAAAGAAAACTGTCCTGCTTTCTTCTTTCCGGTGTTTGTAAGTGATACAATCTGCAAGACCTCATCAATTCTGTTTTCATCTGTACCAAGCAATAATTGTCTTACCTTCAAATTCTCTCTGGCGGAAAGATTTTCATAAATAGGCGGATTCTCAATTAACGCTCCTATTTTTGATAAATCTTTCCTATCCCAAAGTTTTCCATCAAAGTAAATCTTTCCTGCAGTGGGTTTCATCATACCGGTCAACATTTTCAATGTGGTAGATTTTCCCGCACCATTCGGTCCAAGCAGTCCATAAATCTGTTTCTTTTCTATATTAAGTGAAACATTATTTACCGCTTTCTGCTTTCTAAAATATTTACACAAATTTTGTGTCTGCAACATCATTTCCATCTTTACTATCCTTCCTTCCATATTTCATTTCTTACTGAAATATAACCTAACAGAAAAAAATAAAGATTTGATGAAGATTGCTAAATAAGCTGTTACAAATACGAAGTCCTAATTTACCGAATATCTCCGTGATTCCATCCAAACTATATAACCTTATAGGATTTCCTTCTTTCATTTCAGGCTTATAAAGTGCTTCTCCATACATATAGTCTACCTGCCCATATATCAGCGTTTTTCTATCCTTCTCCCATTCAAAAGCAGATAATGTAAGTCCCTTTTCTCCTGCATCCCATAACTTGCAATGAGCCGTTTTTTAATACACTCAAGAAAAAGCATATAACACAATATCAGCTCATAAACCAATATCATGTCTCAGCCGGTCAATTGTCTCGTATGCGTTCGAATACGCATATATCGACACACACCATTGATATGCTTTGCAATATTCTTGATTGTCAAATTGACGAAATATTATGTTTTTACAAATCAAATTAACTATTATAAAAAAGTAGCAGGCATTAATTGTCTGCTACTTTTAACTAAACGTGTTCTCTTTAAATCAATGATTTTATTTTTCTGAATTTTGATATCTTTTAATTCTAGTATAACTTTGCGCCTGCCGGAATGTGATTATCAACCATAATAAGATGCAGTTCTTCATCCTCTGAATCTTTCAGATTATTCACGGCTGAAAGCAACATACCACAAGATTCAATTCCCATCATTTTTCTCGGTGGCAGGTTAGTGATCGCAATAAGTGTCTTTCCAACTAATTCTTCTGGTTCGTAATATGCATGAATACCAGAAAGGATTGTTCTATCAATACCTGTTCCGTCATCAAGAGTGAACTGTAACAGTTTCTTTGACTTCGGTACTGCAACACACTCTTTCACCTTTACTGCACGGAAGTCTGACTTGCTGAATGTATCAAAATCTACCTCTTCCTCAAACAAAGGCTCAATCTTTACATTTGAAAAATCAATCTTCTCTTCTTTAGTCGCAATCTGGTCGCATTTTTCTGCTTCGTTACTCTTAGATGCCTTATTTTCCTGCTTATCTGCGCCGATAGACTTCATTGTCGGGATTAATTGAACGATTCCTTCCACCCTTGTCCACCGAGCTCCGTCAAGCACCGTACACATCCAAAAACCGATTTTTTTGGTCTTCCACTGAGGTCCATAGAGCCACAAGTCGGCTGTGTCTTTTGTGTAGTATAAGTTTTTATTTAATAGATGAGGAAGATATATCTCCCCCTACTTTTATAGTGCGCACATGTCCTCAAAAACATGATACATCACTAATTATATTATAATCTTTCCCTGGAGATTTGCAACAATTGCCTTCAGACCTTGCTCTAAACTGCCGTAACCTATGCCGTGAATACTACGATTTAATGGATAATCGCAGTGCCTATGTGAATAAGCTTCAGGGTGAATTACGCATGGCGTTTCCACAGTATCTCGGCATCTTTTCCAAGGTTACAATCAACACTTCTCTTACACTGTTGGAGACTTA
>NZ_QTZH01000070.1:0-11975 GCF_003462585.1 Ruminococcus sp. OM04-4AA
TAAGTCTCCAACAGTGTAAGAGAAGTGTTGATTGTAACCTTGGAAAAGATGCCGAGATACTGTGGAAACGCCATGCGTAATTCACCCTGAAGCTTATTCACATAGGCACCGCGATTATCCATTAAATCGTAGTATTCACGGCATAGGTTACGGCAGTTTAGAGCAAGGTCTGAAGGCATAAGTGAAACCTTTAAATCAGGTTTCAAACCAACCAAAGCAGCTTTTTTAGAATCAAAACGATCATTATGTACTTTTCGTATGTTGATGTTTGTGCTATTCTTAGTGATGATAGGATTAATAACAGAGCAGTTAAAACCCTTATCACGAAGATAGCAGAAGAGTGGGTAATGATAAATTCCCGTGGATTCGAGGAAAATGCGACTTTCCAAAGAATACAACTCTTCTGCTTCTTTTATTTTAGAAACAGCGGTTGTAAGGGAATCAATACTGCTATGTAGGATTTTGTAAGGTTTTCCTACGAATTGTTGGTTTGGAAGTGCTATAGACATCCAGGAGAAGTCAGCACCGACATCAATACCAACAGAGATGAATAAATCATCGAGATTAAAGATAACTTTGTTTGACATGAGCAATAGCTCCTTTCTGATAGGAATCCATTTCCAATCTGGCAGGTACACAACCTAGCGCGTTATTCGGGTATGGCCTTCCGGCTCCCAACCAGCTAAAACATAAAACCCTGTCGAATGGACTAATTGACTTCATTGTAGGTATCAGTCACAAGAGTGACTTCCCAAGGAGGTGAACATTCTTTGTCCTATCCTAAGAGATAATACCTTATGTTTTATCTGGTGTCTATCAGGAACCGTCAGACATGATCATTATTACGGATAACATCTGATGAAGGAAGAACCCCTTCTTCTGTTATCTGATTTATAGAAACTTATTAACCAAGTAGTCTTGATTGACTACATCATTATTATACTAGGAGGTGATGTTTTGACAGTAATCAAAAACCAAAAGTCAAATACTTACGAGGTAAGAACCTATTATAAGGACTGGACCGGCGTAAGAAAGCAGAAGACGAAAAGGGGATTTAAACGCAAATGTGATGCCCAGGAATGGGAAAGAGCGTTTAAATTAAAGGAGAATTTGAGTCTGGATATGTATTTTGAAGATTTTGTAAATCTTTATCTGAATGATATCAAATCCAGAATCAAATATAATACCTGGCTGACGAAAAAGCATATCGTAGAAAAAAAGATTCTCCCATATTTTTCGAAAAAGAAGTTGCAGGAGATAAAACCTTCCGATATTCGACAATGGCAGAATACCATGATGAACTATCGGAATAAACAAGGAGAAGGCTATTCACAGGTCTATCTAAAGACCATCCATAATCAGCTGAGTGCAATTTTGAATCATGCAGTTAATTTCTATGATTTGAAAAGCAATGCTGCACGCAAGGCAGGATCTATGGGAAAAGAAAGAACAAAAGAGATGCTTTTCTGGACAAAAGAAGAGTATATGAAGTTCATTGAAGCGGTGGCGGATAAGCCAATCTCCTTTTATGCATTTGAAATTCTATATTGGTGTGGAGTGCGTATGGGAGAGTTGTTAGCACTGACACCGGCAGATTTCGATTTTCAGGCGTGTACTATCCGGATTAATAAATCTTATCAAAGATTAGAGGGGAAGGATATTGTTACGGATCCTAAGACAGCGAAGAGTAATCGTATGATCACCATGCCGGAATTTTTAAGCGAGGAATTAGAATCGTATATAGGAATGCTGTATGGTTTAAATGAAAATGACAGGATATTCCAAATTTCAAAAAGCTATCTTCATCATGAAATGGATCGTGGTGTGAAGTTGTCAGGAGTGAAGAGAATACGAATCCATGATTTAAGACATTCTCACGTGTCATTGTTGATCAATATGGGATATTCTGCGGTGGCAATTGGAGAAAGGGTAGGGCATGAAAGTGTGGAAATTACATATCGATATGCGCATTTGTTCCCGACAATCCAAACAGAGATGGCGGAAAATTTAAATCAGGAAAGAGAGGAATATCTGGATGAGTGAAAAAAATAGGGATAATAAGAATCGGTGGCGTAATGTAACCATAGCATTTCGAATGTCTCCGGAAGAAAATGCAGAGTTAGATTTAAGAGTAAAGCTTTGTGGATATCAGACGAGACAAGAATATATCATTGAAAGCGTTTTACATCAAAAAGTCACAGCGGTAGGAAATCCGTTGATGTTAGTACAGTTTAGAAAACAGCTTCGAGGGATTGAAGAGGAACTGAAAAGGTTGACTACATTAGAGGATGCCGATGAAGAGTTGTTTACACCTATTCGAACAATGTTGGAGATATTAAATGCATTTGCAGAAGAAAGAAACTATGAAAGAAGGAAAAAAGAAAAAGCCCAGAAATAATCTGAGCAAGTTTCCTGATCATCAGAATAACTGATATACCATCCTAACAACTTGAGTATATCACAAAATTGTTGTTGCAACAATTGTTAAATTCTGTTTGCCAGGGACTTGCCCGGTTGGGCAGGAGGTGGAAATGGAAGATAATTATAGAGAAGTAAAAAAGGCAGAACCATGCCTGAAATTGATCCACATGGATCAGGTTGAAGTGGAAGAAATCGAATGGCTCTTTTATCCGTTCATACCATATGGGAAGGTCACCATTATTCAGGGAGATCCTGGAGAGGGGAAGACTACTGTGGTGTTGCAGATCATTGCAAAATTAACAAAGGGTGAACCAATACTAAATGAGATAACCGAAGAAGAAACAGGTGTAGAGCCAATCAATGTGATTTATCAAACAGCTGAAGATGGATTGGGCGATACGATCAAACCAAGATTGTTAGCGGCAGGGGCAGATTGTTCCAGAGTCTTGGTGATTGATGACCAGGATCAGCCATTAACAATGGTAGATGCAAGGCTGGAAGAAGCGATTATACAGACGAAAGCAAGACTTGTAGTATTAGATCCAATTCAAGGCTTTCTAGGGGCTGGTGTTGATATGCATAGGGCAAATGAGATTCGTCCATTGATGAAAAGAATTTCTGTATTAGCAGAGAAATATCAATGTGCCATTATTCTGATCGGTCATATGAATAAGAATAGTAATGGAAAATCATCCTATCGTGGATTGGGTTCTATTGACTTTCAAGCGGCAGCAAGAAGCGTGTTGATTGTTGGAAGAGTGAAAGATGAACCGGAAATGCGAGTGATCTGTCATGTAAAGAGTTCGCTTGCTCCGGAAGGAGATGCTATTGCTTTTCGATTAGACAAAGAAAAAGGATTCCATTGGATTGGGAAATATGACATTAGTGCAGAGGACTTATTATCTGGTGATGGACGAGGACAAAAGATCCGAAGTGCGAAAGAATTTTTAAAAGAGATCTTAGAGAATGGCTCAATGGAACAGGCAAAAATAGCGGAAGAAGCAGAAGAACGAGGAATTAAAAAGAAAACACTTTGGAATGCGAAGAAGGAATTACAGATTGATTCTGTGAAGATAGGAAATAAATGGTTCTGGATGTTGCAAGAAGAGTAAAGGAAGATGGCAAGATTACCATATCTTAAAGAATAGGGAATCTTGCCACCTTGAATAAAAAGGAGTGAAGCGATGAAAAAAGTACAGATTGATTATGGACTGTTTCGAAAATTGATCTTTTATCATCTGGGTTCAGATGATCAGTATGAAGAAGATATTCGAAATGGTTTGGAAGAAAAATTGGATGCATTAGTCAGACATGAACTCTATACGAAGTATAAGACTGCTCCTTCTGAGGAAGAGCAGGAGAAAGCACGACAGGAATATTTAGATAAGCGTGGAGTGACAGCCAGTTATCGATGGTGATGTTTGTTTTGGGAATATAGAACAGGAGCGTGGCACGCACCTGTATCATACCAAACAAGGAGAATTGCTGTAGGGTGTAGCCGATACAGCACTGGCTGATTTGAAAGCTCCCGGCAGGGCGCAATGGTACTTTTGATGGACGTTAGGCTGTCGAAAGTGCTTTTGCGTTACTTTTGACAAAAGTAACAAAACATAATCGCCATATCTGGCGTTTTAAAATGAATGAAAGGAGATTTATTGAAGAGGACAATTAGTTTTATGACAGGGAAAGGCTCCTTAAACCATAATAGTAGAAAATTTCATGCAAAGAATACGGATCCGAAAAGAACTCATTGGAATGTTGAATATTGTAATGAAGATATCAAAGACGTATATCATGAATTGTTTGATGAAGCCTTGAAGCGCTACAACGATAAACAGACTCGAAAAGATCGTAAGATAGATGATTATTATGAAAAGATACGTTCCGGGAAACAAGAAAAATTATTCCATGAGGTTATCATTCAGATTGGTGATAAAGATAATATGGGATCAGAAACAGTGGAAGGACAACTTGCTGCAAAGGTACTGGATGAGTATATGAAAGGATTTCAAGAACGGAATCCTACGTTACGAGTATTTGCTGCTCATCTGCATTTGGACGAAGCAACACCACATCTACATATTGATTTTATCCCTTATGTTACAGGAAGTAAACGTGGACTTGATACACGGGTATCATTGAAACAGGCATTGTCAGTCCTTGGTTTCAAAGGCGGTACGAGAATGGAGACAGAATTAAATCAGTGGGTGGCGGCTGAAAAGGAGCAGCTTGCCTCAATTATGTTGGAGCATGGTATTGAATGGGAGCAGAAAGGCACACATGAAAAGCATCTGTCTCTGTTGGATTTTGAAAAGCAGGAACGTGCAAAGGAAGTGGCGGCACTTGAAGAGCAGAAAGCGGACTTAGAAGAGCATAATGCTACTATGCAAGAAGTCAATGAAAAATGGCTAGATCATTTGAAAAATATTGAGCAGGATATATCTTCGGCTCAGGAAAGCTTGAAAGAAGCCGATAAGAAGGCAGAACGGGCAAAGAAGAATAAGGCACAATATGAGAAAAAGCTAATGGAGATTGCGCCTATGGTAAAAGAGATGGAACGATTTGCAGAGAAATATTCTGCCGATCCAGAGGAGGTGCTGCCGGAGGCTGGAACGTTGGAAACGGGGAAAACCTATCGGGAAAAGAAAGCAAAGCCGCTGATTAAGAAGATTGTGGTGGTGTTGAGGTCGGTTTATCGGGCATACCTTGATCTTTCTAGAAAGTTTAGTGATATGCAAAAATCTTATGATAGGGCGTGGAGCAAGGTGAATTTGCTTACTGCCCGTGTAGAAGAACTTTGGAATGAAAACAAAGTCCTAAGGGAAAAACTGGGGGATTTTAATCGAGTAGAACGGGCTTTGGGAAGAGATACGGTTGAAATGATTGTTCAGAGGGAGAAAAGTCTGGAAGAAGCACAGAGAATACAAAATCGAGAGAGGAAAAGGAAGATAGACAGAGAGGGTAGATGAAGAAACATTTAGAGTGCTTTCGTGGTTTGGTTCTTGTGGATAATAAGTCGATTATGTGGTAAAATCAAAGAGCAAAGATAAAAACGCAACGTAAGAGGTAATCTCTTGCAGAGCCGGTAGGTAGCCCGGCCGCACCGTCTGGTGTAAGTAACCCTCCCTCCTTAGGGTCGTCCGTTCTTTGTTCATTACAATCATTTTTAAGGAGGAATTGTCATGGACAAAGTAGTAGGCAGATTAACAGTATTTTTTGAGCAACCATTCTGGGTAGGCGTTTTTGAATGTATATCGGAGGGAAAGCTCTCTGTATGCAAGGTTACGTTTGGTGCGGAACCGAAAGACTATGAGGTATATGATTTTGTCTTGAAAAATTACTATGAACTAAGATTTAGTCCGGCTGTGGCAACCGATGTAAAGGAGACTGGGCGTAATCCGAAACGGATACGGCGAGAAGTGCGAAAACAAGTACAGAATACTGGAATAGGTACAAAATCGCAGCAGGCTTTGAAATTACAGCAGGAGCAGTCGAAAACTGAGCATAAGACTATGAGTCGGGAGCAACGGGAGGCGGAGAAGCAGCGGCAGTTTGAATTGAAACAGCAGAAAAGGAAAAAGAAGCATAGGGGCAGGTGATACTGATTATGCTTCAGTAAAAAGAAGGATATTGTTTAAATGTTAGGAAGGAAAGTACTTTCAGATAAATATGTAACAAAGCTATATACAATTTTCAAACAGAAAAAGTGGAAGATACAGGAAGATGGAGATTATTCAGTCTTTGATCGATTTTGTAGTAGGTTAGCAGAGTTAGAAAATGATGAAGAAAGAGATTTAATAATTGAACTTACAAACGAATTTCTGTGGATTCAGTCTAGCATGTATGAAGAGTATTTATTGAAAGCATTAAAAAAGTTATTTAAAAGTAAAGAGTGGGAACCAGAGAAAGGGAAAAATATTTATATATGCCCGTTATTAGCAGCAAGGGACTTTGGAAAATTAAAAAGTAGTACGTATATGTTGTACTTGTGTCAAAGTATTTTAATGCGTACATATTCTGAATTTCAAGAAGAACAGATACGTATTTGTGAGACACCAGAAGTATTAAAGGCACATGAGGATAGGATAGGATCATTAATTTTGATAGATGATTTTATTGGGAGTGGGGAACTGCTCTAGAATGTTTAGAATATTTG
The DNA here is from genome assembly GCF_003462585.1 of Ruminococcus sp. OM04-4AA. Classification (NCBI taxonomy): domain Bacteria; kingdom Bacillati; phylum Bacillota; class Clostridia; order Eubacteriales; family Oscillospiraceae; genus Ruminococcus; species Ruminococcus sp. OM04-4AA. The sequence goes on from NZ_QTZH01000070.1 coordinate 6,578, forward strand.
AATTTTTTAAATAAGAAAATACATATTGTCTCTTTGGTAGCACAAGAAGAGGGAATAAATAATATAAGTAAAGAAAACGTTTCGGTATTTACTGCGGTGTCAAGAAAAAAAGCTATAACTGATGCATATCCTGAATCAGAAGCAAAAGAGAAGATGGAAGAAATGATAAAGATTAGTACACGATTACATGCGCCTAAGGGGATGCATTTGGGCTATGCGAATACAGAAAGTTTAGTGGCAATGATAAAAACACCTAATAATACATTTCCTGTGTATTGGTACGAGCATAAAAAAAATTCTTATGCACCATTTGTAAGAAAAGAAAATGTAAAAGTAATAAGGAGTTAGGTGAAATGAGAGAATCGATAGAGTTTTTAATATTAGATACAATAAAAAAGCATTCTTCTATTATGCCTTTATTTACTGCGGGATATTCCTATTCAAAGGTCATTGAGTGGGTTCGCCAGTTAGAAAAAGATGGAAAAATATGTTATGATGAAATGGAACAAAGAACACTAAGTGAATCAGGTTTGGCTAGATGGGGAATTATAAAAAAGAAAAAAAATCACTTTACAATTTTGCCATTAAATAGTTACAAAGTGAAGAAGTTAGACATAGACGAAATATATTTACCGTGATATAATATTAAGCAACCTTTGGAATCTTTAGACTTAGCACTTATGTGCGGGATTAGCGAGTCGTTAATCTTTGAGGAACTTACTTTTCGAGCCGGAGTAATACTTGTCCATGATTTTACAGGAGTAAAATCCTGAACAAGTATTACGGGTCGTGATTTTGTTCCAAAATCACTCTTATATTTCTTTTCTATCGAAAAGAAATATACGATATTTTTGGTAAAGATTTCAAAGGTTTTTTAAATGGTGAGAAAAATGAAATGGATAGAGTATAAATCAAAATTTATTGAGGTTGCGCAAAAAAATAATAAAAATAAAAAATATTGTGATCGATGGCTAAAATATGCAAGAAATTTGTGGGAACGTGATGTGCCTATTATCTATACGCAGGATCATTTATGTGCATTGTTGGGGTATGAACCAACATATGTATATGCGGTTTCTAATTCGCCTCACAATTTTTATCATTGTTATCAAATATCAAAAAAAAATGGTGGAAAAAGGAGTATATCTGAACCGCTTCCGAATTTGAAAGAAATACAGCGGTGGATTCTAGAAAATATTTTGTATAGATTTGAAGTAAGCCCATATGCAAAAGCTTATATAAAAGATAAATCTATTAAAGATAATGTTCGCTTTCATAGAAGACAGCGGAAAGTGTTGTCTCTAGATGTCAAAAATTTTTATGATCATTTGACAGATTGGATGGTTTATCAATTATTTATCGAGGTTGGGTATAGTGAATCTGTGGCAATGATGCTGACAAATTTATGTTGTTTAGAAGGAAGTTTACCACAAGGGGCACCTACTAGTGCAGCTTTATCAAATATATTGATGAAAGACTTTGATTATAAAATAGGTGCTTTTTGTAAAATGTATAAAATTCGTTTTACTCGATATGCAGATGATATGACATTTTCAGGAGATTTTGATGAAGTAAAAGTGATTTCTTTTGTTAGGAAAAGTTTAAAAGACTTGCAATTGACTATAAATGATGCAAAAACACGGGTACGAAAGCAAGGGCAACAACAGGAAGTGACAGGCATAGTAGTAAATTATAAGCCTCAACTTGCAAAAAGTGTTAGAAAAGGTATCCGTAAAGATGTATATTATATAAATAAATACGGATTACAATCACATTTAAAATATGTGCAGGAGGAACGGAGTAATTATCTTGAACATTTATTTGGATTAATAAATTATGCATTATTTATTAATCCGAATGATGAAGAGATGAAGAGGTATAAAATTGATATAAAATATCTTATGAAGAAAGAAAATGATGAGTTCAAATAACTGACAAATCCCGAGAGCACTTGGAAATAGAGAACTCTCGGGATTTTCTATCTTCGTGATGTGGATATAATGTTGCAATTTAAGTATAGTAATTATTTTTAGAGGAGCACTTGTTTTTTAATTAATGTAAAATTGTATGATGAAAGAAACACTTAAGGTATTATCATTTCAAACTGCAATGGTTATGCAGAATGAAAGAGAAAATACGATCAGACAAAATGGATCTATGTTCCGGATTTTTATACGGACTATAGATATATTCTGGGAACGGTGGGGAATAATCCACTTATTACTATTGGAATCAATCCATCGACTGCAGAACCGGAAAAGATGGATAACACAATGAAATCCGTCGAAAGGATAGCAATGGGGAATGGATTTGACTCATTTATTATGTTTAATGTCTATGCACAGCGAGCGACAGATCCAAATCAAATGAATAAAGAAATAAATCCGATGCTTCACATAGAGAACATGCGGGCCTTTCAATGGATATTGGAAAACAGTGGTAAAAAGCCGATAATCTGGGCAGCCTGGGGAACAAATATAGAAAGAAGAAAATATTTAAAGGAATGTCTTGGAGAGATGCTTAATATTTCTAATCGGTATAATGCTGTTTGGTGTAAGGTTGGAAAGTGTTCTGTAAAGGGACATCCTCATTATCCGTTATATGTGAAAAAAGATTCCAGAATAGAAGCGTTTGGTGTCAAAACATATTTGACTTCGTTATGGGGGAAAGAGCTATGAAATCCTTAAATGAAAGAGTGTGTTCCAAAAGGGGATAATGATGGCAGGAGTGGTCCATTTTGTAGGTGTTCCACTCATATTCTACCAATAAGGGATTCGTTTTATTCTGAAAAAAAGTATCATTATATCATCAAATGAATGGAGGAATAGAAATGAATCAATTAGTTATAGGAAAATACATTTCCTTAAAGAGAAAACAGAAAAACATGACTCAGGAACAGTTGGCAGAAAAGCTAGGCGTTTCAAACAAAACTATTTCAAAATGGGAAACTGGAAAATGTATGCCTGATTATTCTATTGTTAAGAATCTATGTGATGAGTTGGAAATTACAGTTGCAGAATTGTTTGATGGTGAATCTTCAGGAGAAAAAAGTGTTCGCATCTATGATGAAGAGCAGTTTTTAGACTTACTGAGAAGAACACAGGAATTAGAAAAACAAAAGAATACTTTGTACGGAGTTGTGTTAATTGTTATGGGCATAGCTATGCAAGCTCTTTCTTATGCAGTTGGCGGTTCTGATATGAAAGACTTTATTTCAGGGGTACTCTTAGGGATGTCAATTGCGGTGATGTTGATAGGTGTTTATGTGGTTGGAAAGTCTTTATCGGGAAAGTAATTCATAGCTTTTAAGAAGGAAATAATGTAAGAATTCAAGTAATATTAAAGAGAACCAATCCATTACTATTAGTGACAATAAAATGACAATAAGATTATATAGAATCAGAGATAATACATAAATAACAGTTCAATAACGAACTGTTTTGAGACTGAAGTATGGGATAAGTACTATGAATCAAATAGAACTTTGCGAGTTTGAATAATATCAATATCCTCAGAAAACCTTGAATTACAAGGCTTTCTGGGGATTTTTTCTTTTCAGTGGCTACAAATTGGCTACACTTGCCATTTGGCTACTATTCGGGACAGTAGTTCCATTGATAATACTTTCGAGTTGGGCAGCTACTTTGCTTTGTACAGCAACAGCAATGACGTGTATGTCATCCGGGATCAATCCGGCAAAAGAATTGCAGGGAGCACTATGGGTGCAGGAATCTCTTCAGGAATCACTTGGTTCTTTCGGGCCGATCTTTATTGCAGTTGCAATGGTATTTTTTGCATTTACAACTCTGCTCGGAAACTGTTTTTATTGTGACAATCTTTTAATCTACATTCACAAAAAACAGCCGGAAAAAGCTTTTATGAAAGGCTTCAGACTGGTATCGGCACTTGCAATCTTTCTGGGAGCAGGAATGGAGATGTCTCTTTTGTGGAATCTTTCCGATGTACTGATGGGGTTATGGCGCTCATTAACATCCGGTTATCCTGATTTTATCAGAGATTGCATTTAAAGCGGTCCAAGATTATGAAGCACAGTTAAAGAAAGGAATTAACCCTGTTTTTAAAAGCGCAGACATCGGGCTTAGTCAAAAAACAGATTTCTAGAGATAGGTTTAACAAAAGCTAAAAGAATAATAAGATAATTACAATTAATACCGCCGATGTAGGATATAATAAATCCTTCAAGCGAGTTCTCTTTTACCTGGATACATAAGTGATTTCTGAATCTTCTTAAGCAAAGAAATGTGATGGAAAGGACCTGCGGGACACATTGCAGGCAAACCGGGAAAGGTGCGTTGGTATGGCGGCAGAAAGAAAGACCAAGAGTTCCACATTATGAACTCTTGGTCTTTCTTTTTTCGGGACTTATTCTTTTTTCACAGCCCCTTTTGCTTATATTTAAATTAAGTAAATATTTATTTAAATATATTTTTCTTTAGATAATCAACAGATCTTTCTACTGAGCTATGAGGATCATCCCAATATATTGAATCGTTTATTTCTAAATCGATAATACCTGTATAGTTATGCTTTTCAAGAATTTCGATGTATTCTTTTAGTGGATAATTACCATCCCCCAGAATATAATGTCCGGAAGGATCGCCATCTGCAAAATGGATAAACTGTATAGTATCTTCACCAAGAACCTTGTAATAATCTTCAAGATTCTCATGCGCTACTTCCATAGCGACCAAATCAACACAAGTCTTTAATGCTGGACTATTGACTTCTTCCAACATAGCTTTCATTTGTGGCAAGTTGACCAACAAATTACTCTCATATGGTTGAAGTTGTTCAAGTAAGATTGTAACTCCACGTTTATGCGCCATTTCACATATTTTACTAATTGTTTCAACTGCACGCTTCCAACTATCTTCTCGAGGAATATCGAGAGGACCACAACCAGAATTCATAAATAACCTAGTTGTTCCTAAAGTAAGTGCATCATCAATAGCCATATCAAAGTAATCAATTGTTCGATCGCGAATAGGTTGTTCAGGAGCACTCAAGCTGTAGGGATATGCTAAAGTTTCTGGCGTATACATTACAAATTTAAGTCCTAAATCTTCAGCTTTTTTTCTGATCTCACGAAGTTTTCGTTCGGCGGCAGATGAAGTGAGATAATCTAATCTGCAATAATGTGGCGATGCTCCCCATAAGTCGAGATTTTTAACTCCACAACGATGCATGGAATTAAGATAATAATCGAGTGTATAATGAAAATATTGTACACCCATAACAGCTACTTGATCCATTGTGATATTTGACATAATAACACCTCCATAAATTTTTTGATATACAAGTAGTTAAAATAAGATACACTATAATGATAGAATATCACAACTTATATAAATGTCAATGGTCATATTTCATTATTTAG
>NZ_QTZH01000071.1:0-11849 GCF_003462585.1 Ruminococcus sp. OM04-4AA
ATCTTAAATACAATTTATATAATACAATAATAATAAATAAATACAGGAAAATGAAATAAAAAATGTATAAAAAATCGTTGACACAACAATAAAAACGGTGATATGATTGTTTCATCGAAAGATACAGAGACACACAGACATGAGTGAGATAAGTGTCACATAAGAAGAGAGGAGAACAGAAATAAAACAGAAAAAACATATTACTAGTTGACGAATCGAACAAGCGTTCGTATGATATAGTTGGAAACAAAAAAAGAAGACCGACACTCGCCAAAGCATCGATCTTCTGAATGATACGCCAATATCATTCCATATGTAAGTACAGACCCACGAAAGAATCTATACTATTCCCTGAACAAGAACAAGTATAACATCAAATTCTAATTGTGGCAAGTCTGTCACACATTTTCCAATACAAAAATCAACTGAATATTGCAAAAGTGGAGCCTGTTGAGGAGTTTCTATAGCATTTTTGCATCCATTAACATCTATTTTTGCACAACCTGCACCTTGAAAACTGAACATAGAGGAATTAATACATGCACAAAAAAGACTGTATAAAACGGGAATGTAATGGATGTAAGCAATATAATGCCGAATATAGAAGTGGAATATGCTTCTGGCAGCAGAGTACAAGAAAGATTACTATTGTAAAGAAAGATACGGGATAACATCCCATTTATTTTTACACTTTAGAGAACAGGTAAGACATATATAAGACTTATTTTATAAAAAGTATGAATACAGAAGGAGAAGATGATAAATGGAACTAAACAGAGTAGACTATGCACTGTTAAAAGTTCTAATGAAGAACGACAGTGTAAGTTTTTTCAAAGGAATGACGATATATGAAATATTGGATGTCCTTGGTGGTTCAAGAGTAACTACATATAAAAAGCTAAATCGTCTTGTGAAGTTGGGATATGTAGAAAAAGGCTGCAAAGATATCAATGCAGACACATATCTCCTTACAACAAAAGGAATCGGTTTAATAAAAGAATCAGAACATGGAGGAAAAGAAGATGTTAAAGAATGATGTAGCAGTTGTTGGCGCAGGACTTGGTGGTGCAACAGTGGCTTATGGATTGCAACAGAAGAATTACCGAGCATATCTTATTAACGGATCAGAGCAAGATAACCGGACAATTCCAGATGCGAAAAATGTTCTTATATTAGAAGGATATGACGGACTTGCAGGAGATAGAAGTCTTGCATTAGAAGCATTACAGAGGAACAAGCAGATTTTGAAAACCATTTCAGAGATTGAGCAGAAGATTGTCTTGTGCGTTGCATCAGGCGGCGGCTCTACTGGTTCTGGCAATCTCCCATACATTTGCGACATTCTTGCAGCTAATTCAGAGAGAATTGTTGTTCCAATTGTGTTGATGCCAAGGAAAGACGAACCGATTCAAAAAAGGCTGAATGCTTACAATCTTGCAAAAGAGTTAATGGATACTGATGGAATTGGAGCAATTATCTTCGTGAACAATGAATCTTATGATGATCTGAAAAGAATCAATGCAGTACTTGTAAATATGCTCGATGCATTTTTCAGTGATTCATCTGCATCCAGCGGTTCTAACTTTGATGACTCGGAGAAAATGAAAATGCTGAAAGAGCCGGGAGCTTTTGTTATTGCAATGCTTTCTGATAAGCGTGCGGAAGAAAAGAAGACTACAACACAGGATATGATAAATGCGCTGACAGCAAAGAACATATTTCTTCCTATTAATAATGATGGCATTGTCGGAAACATTGGAATCATCAATCAAAAGAACAATAAGCTGGACGAGCATGAACTGATTAAAGCAATTGGAACACCGGAAAACGTGTTTATTGGATACAACGGTAATGTCAATATTGCTTGTGCTTCTGGATTGAGTTATCCGGTTGAATATATTAAAAAACTTGGTCAGTCAGCGGTAGAAGAACAGAAAGAGCGCATAGAGAAAAGAAAAACAATATCTGTCTTGGACGATTTGAATACAGAGGAAATTGTTATTCCTGAAGTCAAAAAGAAAACAACCAAAGGTAAGCGGAACAGAATTTCACTTGATTTTCTGAATAGCTATAGGAAAGGAGTAGAACAATATGAGAACACCTGCCGCATATAACAATAATCTAAAGAATCATATTATCACCATGCAAATGCTTGTGGATTGTTTATACAGTTCTAACAAAAGAGCAAAGAATTGGAGAGATAAACAGCGTGAGTACAGAGAAAGAAGAAGTTACCACTATGATAAGTATGATAATGAAGGAAAAGCCAAAGAGAAGAAGGAAGAATACTATCATCAGAAAGAAATCATGCTCTCTGCACTGAAGCCAGTGTGCATCCACAAAGAGTGTTACGGATATGAAAGAACAAGAATCTATGATTATGAATCAGATTACATTAAATATTATGATGAATTTGTTTGGAGAAATAGCTTCTATGATAAGGTTGAGGATGCTTATGTTTGTTTTGGGGATATCGAGGATAAGAGTAAACCACTTTATCATTACTATCTTTTTTATGATGTAGGATATAATAGAACATTTCATACACCAATCAAAGAGAGTGAAGTGTCATTATATGACGATCTTGAAGTAGTAGAGATTGATAAATTGGATACAAAAGGATATGACATTGCAGATCTACTTTCAAATCAGTTTGTAACAAAGGTAATTAATCTAATCGAGTCAGAAGACTTTAGATTAGTAGAAAATATTTAAAAGCACAGGAGGATTAAACAAATGAAAGGAACAGTAAAATGGTTTAACACACAGAAAGGCTATGGATTCATTGTAGGGGATGATGGAACGGATTATTTCGTTCATTACTCCAATATTAAAGTCAGTGAATTCCGACACTTAGATGCAGGAGATCACGTAGAGTTTGATGTGGAAACAAATGACAAAGGCATTCAGGCAATCAATGTAGTTCCAGTGCTTACTATGAGCATGATTAAAGAAAGAGCTGCAAGACACAATATGCACCTTGAAGAAGCTGTCGGATGCGGTGCAATGGGATGGATGGTCGTGGATCAGAACAATGTCATTCAGACGGATGAACACGGAATGTCCCTTGAAGAACTGGATGAATATTTCAAGGAGTAATTTAAGAAGAAAAAAATTTTAATTTAAAAATTAAGGAGAATGATTATGAACAAAATTGTAAAAGCAGTAAAAGAAGGACAAGAGATTGAGACAAAGAACTTATTTAACGTGGTAAATGATTTTTATCTTACAAGACTTAGAGTTTCAAAAGATGGGGAGAGTGTCGTGTCTATGCAAGTAAACGTGTGCGAAGAACACGCAGAGGAATATGAATTTTTACAGTCCTGTACCATGTTTGATGACGTGGCATATCATCTGAGAAAGGCTGATATTGATTCTGTTACCAGTGAGTACAATGCGAAAGTAGATACATTGTACGTTACATGTGAACTGAAAAACGGATTAACGGTATTGCTTATGATTATCAACATTACTGGAAGTGAAAATGATGTTAAAGATTATAGAGAGATGGATGTATATGAACTGAAAGATTTCTTGGAAGATGTCATCAATAAGAAAAATGGTTATTACTGTATGGTGACAAGAATTACAGATGTATTCGGATTTGATTTAAAAATGCACAATTCCGTTCGTACTTACATTAATACGCTTGATGAAGATGATTGGAAACTACATATTAGTGATGATTTTACAAAATTTGAAGTTCCAATCACAGACGATTCAATAAATGAGATTTATGTCAAAGATAATGAACAGTCAGAATCGAAATCTATTGTTATTAAGCCCTTCAATCAGCCATTCATGGAAATAGATATGCTTTTCTTGAAACGACACGACTAATCGAGGGAATAAGCATAATAGGAACTGCGACCGTTGTGTCGTGGTTCCTGGATAAAAGAAAGGACAAAAAACATATGCATACAATCACAAGTAAACAGCTATACGATTTAATCATATCAGAAAAGTTGAATGTAAAACTGGTAACAAGCAGACACTTCAACGCGGTAGGAATGGCAGATATTATTGAAAAAGAAGATTTTATGACAGACCTTGAGAAAGCTACACATGCTGGACGTTTCGATATTGTTGAGTGGAAATGTAATGTGAATATAACAGAACAGTTATTTTGACGGCTGATTTACATGATAAATATGCTGGCGAATACATTGAAGTTTTTGGAACTGTGCCAATCCACGTGTCAATCAAGCAGCTTGAAGAAGAACTGGATTAAAAAGCAGTAATTTGAGCGTTTACAGAGTCTATAAATGGGATTAAAGTTCATCCTCTTTATAAAAACAAGATAGGAGAGGAATGACATATGAATAACGAGATTAAAAATATTACCATTTTTAATCAAAGAATGGCAGGTTACTTGATGCAGAAAGGCTATGTATTAATAGATATGCGACCAGATATGAAGAGTGGCAGTAGAAAAAATGTTTTCTTTTTCAAAGATACACCACAGCTTAGAAAGTCTATGAGTGACTACATTAACCGATAGACGGAGGTGTACCAATGAAAAGAAGAATTACAGATGTTATAACTAAGGAAGAAACTAGAAACTGGAAACCAGGAAATGATGTTTTAATATCAGCACCAATGGGGGCAGGAAAAAGTTATTTTTGTAAGAATCCACTATATGATATAGCAAAAGAAATATCTGGAAAAATTTTGATGTTAATTCATAGGTCGAATTGTGTCGATCAATTTAAGTATGAATTAGAACAGATGGAAAAACAGATATAATAGACGTACTCACATATCAGTCTTTAGAGTATCGGAAATTGCATAATTCTAATAATCAAATCGATTTATCAATATATGCATACATTGTATGTGAATGAATTTCATTATTTTTTCAACGACAGTAGTTTTAATAACAAAACAGCAGTGTCTTTTCAAATGATTATGAATAATACAAAATGCAGTTCAATATCTTTAGTGTCTGCAACTGGTGAGCATATGAGGAGATATATGAGAAAATATCTGAAAGATAATGGGATGGAAAAGCCAATAGAATATGAAGTACCTTTTGATTTCTCTTTCATAAAAGATCTTGTATTTTTTCATAAAGATACAACTTTAGAAGAACTTATTAAAGATGGAGTAGAAAAAGGTGGGAAAGGAATATTTTTCATTCAATCGGCAGAAAAAGCTTATAAGCTTTATTCAAAATATAAAGAACATTGTGTTTTCAATTGCAGTGCTAACAATAAGAGATATTATGAATATGTCGATAAGGAAAAAATAAAAAATATTCTGATTAATGAAAGATTTGAAGAGCAGTTTCTGATTACGACATCTTGTTTCGATGCTGGCATAAATATCATTGACAGGGATGTTAAACATATTGTAATCGACATTGTAGATATTGGCTCGTTAATTCAGTGTATGGGAAGAAAGCGCATCCAAGATGAAAATGATAAGATCCATGTTTATATCAAAGTAATCAATAACCAAAAATTAGCCGGATTAAAAAGAAGTATGGAACAAAAGGTTCAAATGGCAGATTATTATAGAAAAAGTGGTTATTCTATGGAGAAGCTTATAGAGAAATATCCTATGCAGAATGATGTGAACAATATTTTATATGATGATTTGACCTATGATGAAGAAGGAAATATAATACCAAATTCATATACAAAAGTGATTAACGAGCTGATGTATTTTAAGAGAAAAGAAGATATAGCGGAGTATTCATTGATGCTTGAAAAATACGGGAAATTTGGATATTGCAAGTATCTGGCAATCAAATTCGGTTTCTATAATAAGGAGACAGGAAATTATATGTATAGTACATTAATGGAAGATCATGAATTAGAAGATTATTTGGAAAAGATGGTAACAGACGATACTGTTATGTTACAACTGAGAGATAGAAGTGAACTGATAAAGAAAATTAATGCAAAGCAGGATGGTAAGTTGTTGAAGAAAGCAGCCACGTTAAATCAAGTGCTTGAAGAACGAGAATTAGATTACAGAATAAAAGAATTTGAAACTACTAGATGGTATACGGACATCAACGGGCAGAAGAAAAAGAAAAAATATAAGAATGCTTGGAAAGTAGTTAGATTCTAAAATTACATTTCTGAGGGCGGTTAATTCACCTATATATCTTTGAACTTGAAAGAGTTGACCCCCTTTTTTGAGCGACTTCTTTATTATAAGCTTTACGCCCAAATAGGGGGGTCAAAATGAAAAAACCAATGAATGTGTGATTTGGAATATTAGATTCTTGAAGAAGTATCTTGGGGGCGAATTGGCACTTCACTATAATATATAGTGAGATGTCAATCTGACCCCAGACATAAGATTCTAAAAATTTGTAATTGATTCTCTTATGTAATAATATGCAAAAATGAAATGCTATGCAAAAAAGGATGCTACAGAACAGAACTAAATAATTTTTGGGGTATGTTTCCTAATATATATGTATTAGAGAATCTACCCCTAAAATGAAAAATATGTGTAATAAAAATATTTAAAACGTAGTGTGATTTTCTGCATTACGCCACACTTGGCGGAATGCATCAATTGGGAACTTATACTGACATCCCCTCGTGGGTGGCAGGAAAGTTACCAATTGACAACAGGGAGTGGGATAATCCCACAAGACATATATGGAGAGAAACAGATGAATAAATTACAGCATGGATATTATAGAATATGAAATGCATTAATATATGTCAGGGGGTTCGCCTAACAGAAATCCACAAAGTCTTACTATGCATCTGCTGCGGTTTCCTTACGGGGAAACCTTGCATCTTGCAAGTGCGACTAATGTTGTGTCTTTGCAGTTCGTCCGTGTGCCACCCCCCGAACCCCCGGCACAGGTTAAATCTTAAACTTATGAAAAATAATTTAAAGGTGTGTGAATATATGAAAAACAGATTACAAGAAATGAGATGGGAAAAGAATTGGTCACAAACACAGCTTGCTATGAAAAGCAATGTGTCGCATTCTACAATAAGTTTGATAGAGAATAATCCTCTTGAAAACCCACATGTTTATACTGCTATCAAGCTTGCCCATGCTCTTGGTGTGTCTGTTGAAGATATATTCATACTTTGAGATGGATGTAGAAATCAGTAAGGCACATGAGGAATATATCTAAGATCTGAAGAGATTGACTCCACAAAATTGCGAAATAAGGTCAAATCTTGGTAGATGAAATCGAAGTTTCATTAATTACAAAAAGTGGTGTATGTGCTTGCTTAAATCAAGTAAAATCGACTCTATTTCAGTTCATAGAATTGCAGGTAAGTTCTTCTTGGCTTGGTTGGTTCTGAGAGGATTCTGCTGTCAATTTTAATGAATAAGTATAGGGAGAGTGGAACTTGGAGTGATGGGATGGGTGAAAATATTTCTGATTATACATTTTGAAAATTGAATATTTTAGGGGTATATGGTAGCATATAAAGAAAAAGGAAAAAGACATATGGATGAAATAATAAAATATTTTCTAAAAAAATAAATTTATCGATTTCTCTATTACTTGGAGTAGTTTTTCCCGGCTTATATATCTTCACATTTAGAAATTTCGAGTTGCTAGAGGAACTGGATATTATCAAAGTTATAATTATTGCGTGCATGATAACTTTACCGACATATTTAATCGGCTATTGTTTACAAATAATTTTTTATACTATGATATATTTATTGTTTAAAAAAGATGCAAATTTAACTCAGATATCTAATAATGCGCTTTCAAATGCGACGGTGATAAATATTGTCATAGTTCTTATGACATGGGATAAAAATTTTCTACTGCTTGAAACTACTCTTCTGTTAGCTGTGAAAACGACGATAATTTTCTCGATTTCATTTGCAATTGTGGAAGTAGTAATAAGAGTGTTATCTGTTATACATAAAAAAATAAAAACAAATAGAAATAAAAAATCCAACCAACCATCAAATGATTAATACCGATGGTTGGTATTTTTTTACTTTTTTAAAAATCAGTCGGAGAATAGTATATATAAGAACAAAAGATTGGAGTGATTATTATAAAAATCAATTATAAAAAGAAATTGAATCCGTTGACTATTGAGTCCATGGAAGCCAGCATGGTACATATTCATGATATAGCAGGAGACAATAAAGGAGTTCAATACAAAATGGGGAAAAAGTGGATGGATTTCAAGAAAATCTTCACACGTGAAGCAGTATTGGATGATAGTTTGTTTTTGCGATTCATGAGAACAAGTATTACAAGAAATAGCAACGACTTTTCAAAAGATTTTATTGTGATGAAATTTTCGTATGATGCGGAATATAGGCTTGAAGATGGCGAAGAACAAAAAATGAGCAAAGAGGAGTTGCGAACATTTTATTATAAAAATGGAGTAACATTTCAATCAGCACATACGGGAAAACATGGTAAAACAGAACCTATTCATTACAAGATGTTATATAGAACATCAGGAAAAGCAAAGAAAGGTGAGTGCATTTTTGTTCGGGACAATCTATTTCATAAAGCCATTAATTATTTGACGATGGGATTTTATGATCTTATGGAAGAAAAAGCAAAAGCTGATCCGGATACCGTATTTAAGTTAGTAGAGCTGTCTGCATATCTTAGCTTGACTACAGCGTGTGCAATTGGATATATCCATATTCCATTAAAAAACATTTTGGTTGTAGAAGATCAAAGTGCATATACAAAACCAATGGCAGCGGAGATTGTTAAAGTTGCAAATGTTCCTTATGAAAATGATGAATTTGTTTTAGAATTTAACGATCCACGTATGGAGACAATCCTTAATAATCATCAATGTACTTTAGACAAAGACAAGGCTGTTGAAAAAGGATGGTCATATATTAAGGAAAGAACTAAAGAGGAATTGAAGAAAAATGGTATTCGCATTAACGGTAAATATCCTGGACACCATAAGAACATTCCCTATACTGTAAAAGAATGTGTTGTGGAAGAAGTAGAAGATGCAAAGATTGAAAATGTGTTATGGGATGGAATGGGACTTATTGATGAAGCTATCTTTCCAAAGTATGCAGATGGATTTGTTTATTGTCGCTCTCATTTCTTTAAAAGCTGTTTGTTTCGAGGAAATGTACAGGAATATTTTAAAGATTATTGCAAGGAACATGAACTTGATTTTGAAACATATGAAGTAACGGATATGTTTGGTAATAAAAAGAAAGTGTCAGATATTAAAGTTGTTATTACTGATAAATCATTGAAGTGGTTGAAATTTACAGATATGATGGGTGGAACAAAACAAAAAGCATATCGTACATATCAAAAATTAATGAATGAATATGAGAACGTCTTTGCAGTTGTAAAGACCGCACATAAAAGCAAATGGGATAATTTGCAGTTGTCAACTTATCAGATGAATAATTCTTTACCATGTACAGATAAAAAGATATTGGGAGAAATTGTCGGACAAGCAATAGACTTTATCAATGGGGTGAAGGATGATGACAAGAATTACTTGAAATATCTTGAGATGACAAAGAACCAATTTAATTTGAATGAATTTCTTGTGGATTTGGTGAATCGAAATCCAGAGTTTGTAAAGACGGAGTTTTTTAGAAAAAAGAAGAAAAAGGATGTTTACAAATTGGTGGATGATTTCAAGAAAGGTCGATTACCGCAGCAAGGGGATAATCTTACAATTATGGGAAATCCGATTGCACTTCTAATGAAAGCGGTTGGAGAAAATCCATTGGAAGAAAATATTTTTGATGTAGAAGAGGATGCAATTCAATGTTACACAGAAAGATTTATGGATGGAGAAAATTTAGCTGCATTTCGTAGTCCTCACAATTCTCCCAATAATATTCTGCATTTTCATAATATCAAGTCAGAAAAGATTTCAAAATATTTTCCCAACTTAGGAGAAAATATAATTATCATTAATTTGATTGGTACAGATGCACAGGCAAGGGGCAGCGGATTTGATGAAGATTCAGATTTTGTATTTGTGACTAATCAATCAGAGGTGGTAGAACTTGCAAGACAGGCATATGTTGAATATCCAACTATTATTAATGCGGTAGAAGAAATGAAGAGTAGTGATTATCATTCCAGTTGGAAGATTATGCATTGATGGATAATAAAATTGCTGATGCACAGGCTTCAATAGGATTGTCTACAGATACAGCACAGTTAGCCTTATCATATTATTACAATGAAGGAATGTGCAGTAAAGAACTAAGAGAATGCTTTATTATTTTGTCTGTGATCGGTCAAATATCGATTGATTTGGCGAAAAAGGAATTCAATTTAGATGAAAAGAATGAAATCCGTAGAATCAAAAATCTTCCCTGCATGAAAGGAAAAGATATTCCTCAATTCTATGCGGATAATAAAAAGTCCCGGAACAATAAAGACTTTGGAAAAAAGGTTAAGACATTGAATTGTCCAATGGATATTATGGCTGAACTAATAGAAAAGAATATTATTGGTTATTCACCAAGGATTTATCATGAACCGATAAATAAATTTTTGAATAAAGCTTTATCGTGTAAAAAAGTAGATAATCGATATAAGAAGCAAAAAATAATTGATGAAGCCCAAAAATATAATGATGCAATTAAGGCGTTAGAGTGTTCAGCAAGAAAAGATACTTTATCTGAGGATATGCTTTATCAGTTGAAATCACGGCAGATGAAAATGTTCTTACAAAAAGTAGAGAATGAATTAAGTCAAGAAACAGTTATGCATCTAGTTATATATGCATTTGGAGATGAAAATTCAGATGTTAGAACTACTATTTTAAATGGTCTGTTTCATACACATAAGGAATTGTTAATGAATTGCTTTGTGAAAAATAACCAAAAAATATGATAAAAATTTGCACAAAACCACCAAAAACGCAGTAAAATTCAGTGAATTGAAAGTCCCGTTATGAAAGAGAAGAGTAGCTTACTTCAATTTCGTGACTGCATGAAAGAAGCGTAAGTCGAGTAGTGCGGTCAAATTATCAAGTCGAGGTATGGATGCCAATACGTATCTCGGCTTGAAATAGTAAAATGTTCTTAGCTGTGTATGTCAGCTATTTTCTACAAAGAAATATTTTTATATAAATTTTTATTTACGTGGGAGGTGAAAAAGTGACTCAGGAAGAATTACGAGAACTATACAATGAAAGAGTTCAGAGAGAAAAACAGTGTTATATCAGTAAGCAGACAAACATTAACAGTGGATTACTTTCACAGTTCAAAACAGGAAAAATCGATCTCTATCCGCATCTCTTTAAGCGTTTAGAGGAATATCTTTTAAATAACTAAAGGTTCAAAAATCAATTAAATTCAACAGGCATTTCAGCCAATATTTCACAAAAAAAGGAATAAAAACATATGAGCAAAACATTCAATTCGTTTAATGCTCTGAAAAAAGCAATTCAAAAAGAAGTTCAAGATGCAATGAATGAAGTGGTTAATGCTTCATTTGTCAATGCACATTCTAATGTAGATCAATTCTACAGTTCGCCGGAGGGAAGATATAAAAGAACAGGGCAATTAGCCGAAAGTCCAGACATGTCATTGTCAGGTGGTGGGGATTCTTATCATGGAGAGATTAATCTTGACACAGGATTTCGTTATAATCCATCTTGCAGAGACACACAGACAATCTATGGATATGCAGAAGAAGGTGGACTTCTTGGAAATGGTGGCTTCTGGGAGCAGACAGAGCAGGATGTAGAAAAAAATATCATTGAAGCATTTGGAAAAAGATTCAATTAATGAAAGGAAATAAATATATGGAACAAATGAAAGAAAGAATAAACCATCTAATTTATGGAAGATTTGAAGATGGAACAGGAGTTTATGGAAAATTATTCAATGTTCAGAAATAGAAGAGTCAGCAGAAAAAAAACCATATT
>NZ_QTZH01000072.1:0-11005 GCF_003462585.1 Ruminococcus sp. OM04-4AA
AAAAATCTAATAAAAAGTTTGATTATTACGACAAAATATGCTATGTTTAAAATAACATCGTTGTGCGAAAGTTACAAACAGAAAGAGAATAGGAAAGAAAAGTATGGTAATAATATATTGATACGTGCTGCGAACAGCGTAATCCTTAGATATTAATGTGCAGTAACAACATGCAACGAAGAAATCTTATTGTTCAAAATCACATAAGAACAATAAAAAGGGGAGACAAGAAAGGTGGTGTAGATACTATGGTGGATGAGACAATCCGGTCAATTAAAGAAGCAGAACAGCAGGCAGAAGAGATTCTTGTAAAAGCGCAGGAACAAAAAGAACAGATTCTGAAAGATGCATCTCTTCAAGCAAAGCAGATTCATGAAGAACTTATAGAAGAGGCAAAAAGAACTGCCGGTGGACTGGATGAGAAAGCCAGAGAAGAGGCGAAAAATCAGGAAGATAAAGAAGCAGAGAAGCTCAAAGATGTGATCGAAGAGCTGAAGGTTTCTGCAAGAGAGAAAAAGGATGCAGCAGTGCAGCTAGTTCTTTCTGAATTGATCTGATCCATGTGGTCGTAACAAAAAAGGAGGGATAAGATTATGGCGGTACTTAAGATGCAGAAAATCAGCATCTGTGCCCTGAAGAAAGATCGAAAAGCAATCCTGGAACAGTTACAGCATCTTGGAGTTCTTGAAGTTGACAGGGACAAAGAAGAGGATGCATTCTTCCAAAAGATGGACACAACCGGACAGCGGATGAAATTTGAAAAAGCGGCAACGGCAGCAGATCAGGCACTGGGGATTCTGGATGCTTACGCTCCGGAGAAAAAGTCATTACTTTCTTCGCTGGAAGGAAAAGAACTGATCGATCGCGAGTTGGAAGAAAAGGTTCAGATATCTGGACCGGAATTGATCAAGACAGCCCGCGGAATTTATGATCTTGATCGTGAGTATGCTGAGCTTAGAGCAGGCATAGCAAAGATTGAGAATCAGATTGAAAGTCTGATGCCGTGGATGGCATTAGATGTTCCGCTTCAGGAAGGGAAGACAAAAAGGACTGCTTTGATTCTGGGAACAATGCCGGGAGAGCTTACTCTTGAGAACATTTATTCCATTCTACTTGAGAAGACTCCGGAAGTGATGGAGAAAACAGGGGTCGATGTACATTTAGTTTCAGCAGAATCTAATATGATTTGCATTGCAGTCATCTGTTTGAAAGAACAACTCCAGACAGTGGAAGAAGCACTTCGAAGTGCAGGATTTGCAAGACCGTCTCAAAACTGGAGCAAGACACCAAAAGAGCAGAAGGAAGTACTGGAAACAGAGATAGCAGCGTCAAGAGAGCGGATGATGCAGTGCGAGGCAGAACTTAAGAGCCTGGCTTCCAAAAGAAAAGAACTTCAGGCCGTAGCAGATTATTACAGAGTCCGAGCAGATAAGTATGCAGTTCTCGGAGATCTTCTTCAGTCAAAGCGTACATTTGTGATAAGTGGATATATACCGGCATGTGAGTCAGGTCAGGTAGAGAAATCTTTGACAGAGAAATATAACTGTATGGTAGATATTGAAGACATTGAAGAAGGTGAAGAAGCACCGGTTATTTTAAAGAATAACCCATTCTCTACAAACATGGAAGGCATTGTAGAATCTTACGGATTACCGCATGCCGGAGAGATCGATCCGACAACGATCATGTCATTCTTCTATGTATTTTTCTTCGGAATGATGTTGTCAGATGCAGCGTATGGAGCAGTTGTTGCAATTGTGTGTGCGATTCTTGTGAAGAAATATCCAAGAATGTCACAGAGCATGGCAAAATCTTTGAAACTGTTCTTCTACTGTGGAGTATCTACACTTGTATGGGGCGTTCTGTTTGGAGGATATTTTGGAAATATCGTAGACATTGTTTCAGAAAAATTCTTCGGACATACGGTAACAGTTCCGGCACTTTGGTTTGTTCCATTGAATGATCCAATGAAACTTCTGGTTTATTCTTTGTTGTTTGGAACAATTCATTTGTTCGTAGGACTTGGAATTAAAGGTTATCTGTGTTTAAAAGATGGTAAGGTTGTAGATTTTATCTGTGACGTTGTACTTTGGTTTGTAATGCTGATCGGGTTGATCCTGATGCTGCTTCCAAGTGACATTTTCGCATCAATCGCACAGACTACGATCGTGTTCCCGGCAGCTTTGAACACTGCTGCAAAAGTGATGGCTGCGGGTGGAGCAATCGGTATTGTGCTGATGTCAGGAAGAGCAAACAAGAATCCGGCGCTTCGGCTTGCGCTTGGAGCGTATGATTTGTATAACGTGACAGGATGGCTCAGTGACGCATTGTCCTATTCAAGACTTCTTGCACTTGGACTTGCAACAGGAGTTATCGCATCCGTTATTAATCAGATGGGAGCGATGCTTCCAAACAATGTGATCGGTGTGATTCTTTTCATTGTGATCTTCATTGTGGGACACGTATTGAACCTGGCGATCAATCTGCTGGGAGCTTATGTACACACAAACCGTTTACAGTTTGTGGAATTCTTCGGAAAATTTTATGAAGGCGGCGGAAAAGCATTCGAGCCTTTTAAAGAAAATACGAAATATGTTGATGTTAAGGAGGAAACAACATTATGAATATAGCAGGTGAACTTGGAGTTGTATATGGATTATTAGGCGCAGCAATCGCAGTATTATTCGCAGGTGCAGGATCTGCGTTAGGTGTAGGTATCGCAGGACAGGCAGCATCAGGTGTTGTAACAGAAGACCCGAGCAAATTCGCTAAAGTACTTATCATGCAGCTGCTCCCAGGTACACAGGGACTGTATGGACTGCTTGTTGGATTTATTACACTTTCTAAAATTGGTATTCTCGGCGGAGGCGGAGTAGAAGTTAGCGTTCAGTCAGGACTTATGATTCTTGCAGCTTGTCTCCCAATCGGTATTGTTGGATTGATTTCAGGTATCGCACAGGGTAAGACAGCAGCGGCTTCTATCGGAATCGTAGCAAAGAAGCCAGAGCAGTTTGGTAAAGCAATGCTGTTCCCGGCAATGGTTGAGACATATGCGATCCTGGCTCTTCTGATTTCCTTCCTCGCAGTAAGTGGTATCCAGCTGTAAGAAATAAATAAAAAGGAGAGCGTGGAGATGAGTGGACTTGACAAAATGAAAGCGCAGATAATCGCAGAGGCGCAGGACAATGCAAAAGAGATACTCGCACAGGCACACGCACAGGCGGATTCTATAATTGGGGAAGCACACGCACAGGCAGAGAAAGATGCACGGAAGATTGTCGCACAGGCAGAAGCCAGAGCAGAAGATTCTGTGAAACGCCTGGTCTCTTCATCAGATATGAGAAAGCGCAAGGCAGTACTTGAGGCGAAACAGGAAGTGATCAGTGAAGTTCTTGAAGATGCTTACAAAGCAGTCGGAGAGCTTGATGATGCAGCTTATTTTGCAATGCTTGAAAAGGTTCTTGAGAAGTATGTACTTCCGGAAGAAGGAACCATCTGCTTTACAGAGAAAGACAGAAAACGTATGCCTCAAGGGTATATGGAAAAAGTATATGAAACAGCGAAGAAGAAAGGCGGAAGCCTGGAACTTACAGAGACAGTGCCGGACGGAATGGATGGGGGATTTATCCTGACCTATGGCGGCATCGAAGAAAATTGTACGATCAAAGCGTTGTTTGATGCAAAAAGAGAAGAGTTATCAGATAAAGTGAACCGGCAGCTGTTTACAGCAGTGTAGCCGCAAGGAGGGATAATCTTGAGTAAGACAAAATATACCTATGCGGTTGCCAGAATCCGTGCACTGGAAGTCTCTCTTTTAACGAATGCAGTGATCGAACAGCTTCTTGCGTGCAAGAGTGCAGAACAGGCTCTACAGCTTCTGGTTGAAAAGGGCTGGGGAGATCTGACAGCAGGAACGTTGGATGCAGATGAAGTTCTGAATAAGGAAGAAGAGAAGATGTGGCAGACAATCCGTGAGGTGGCACCGGATATGCATGTATTCGATGTTCTGTCACTTCCAAAACTTTATCACAATCTGAAAGCAGCAATCAAAGAAGTGTGTACGGAAGTGGAGAATAAAAACATTTTTTACGATGACTGTGAGATTCCTGGAGAAGAGATGTTTGCACTTGTCCAGAACAAAGAATTTGATAAGCTGCCGGGTAATATGCCAGCAACAGCAAGAGAAGCATTTGACACTCTGCTTCACACAAGAGACGGACAGCTGTGCGATCTTATTATTGATCGCGCAACACTGGAAGCTATGCTGGAAGCAGGGAAAAAATCAGGTGAGAAGATCATTGAAGAGTATGCACAGACAGCAGTTGCAATCGCTGATATTAAGATTGCAGTAAGATCTCAGAAGACAGGAAAAAATGCAGAATTTATGAAGAAAGCAATGGTAAATTGTTCCGAGATCAATGTGGATCAGCTGACACAGGCAGCATTGGCCGGTGCGGAGGAGATCGCACAGTATCTGGAAGAAACATCTTATCGTGAAGGTGCCGATGCACTGCGTATATCACCGTCTGCATTTGAACGCTGGTGTGATAATAAAATGACAGATTCTATGAGGTCACAGAAATATGAATCATTTTCCGTTGGACCGCTTCTAGCGTATCTGTTAGCCAGACAAAATGAGATCAAGACAGTACGGATTATACTGACCGGAAAGCAGAATGAATTTCCGGATGAAGCAATCCGGGAAAGGATAAGGGAGATGTATGTATAAGATTGCAGTAATGGGCGATTATGACAGTATCTATGGATTTGCCACCCTCGGTCTTAGCATCTGCCCTGTGAAGGACCGGGATGAGGCGAAGACAAAGCTTCGCCAGCTTGCAGAAGGAAATTACGGCATTATCTATATTACAGAGGCTGTGGCTGCACAGATTCCGTCAGAAATCAACAAGTACGGTGAGCAGACATTTCCGGCGATTATTCAGATCCCGGGTGTGTCGGGGAATACAGGAGCCGGAGTTGAAGGCGTGAAGAAGACAGTTGAGCAGGCCGTCGGATCAGATATTCTGTTTGGAGGAGTAAGCGAATGAGCACAGGAGTGATTAAAAAAGTCGCAGGACCTCTTGTTATCGCAGAGGGAATGCGTGATGCGAATATGTTTGACGTTGTCCGCGTATCGGAACAGCGTCTGATCGGAGAGATCATTGAGATGCACGGTGACGAGGCATCCATCCAGGTATATGAAGAGACATCAGGTCTCGGACCTGGAGAACCGGTTGAATCTATGGATGTTCCAATGTCTGTAGAATTAGGACCTGGTCTGATCGCAAGTATTTATGACGGAATCCAGAGACCACTGGATGATATTATGAAGATTTCCGGAAATAACCTGAAAAGAGGAGTTGAAGTTCCGTCTCTTAAGAGAAATCTGAAATGGGAGTTTGTTCCTACTGTAAAGGTTGGAGATGAAGTAGAGACAGGAGATGTGATCGGTACAGTTCAGGAAACAGTTCTTGTACAGCAGAAGATCATGGTTCCTTACGGAATTAAAGGAACAATCAAGGAAATCAAAGAAGGAACATTTACAGTAGAAGATATTGTAGCAGTTGTTGAAACAGAAAAAGGCGAAAAAGAATTAACTATGATGCAGAAGTGGCCGGTTCGTCGCGGTCGTCCGTATAAGAAGAAACTTCCACCGGAGATGCCACTTGTAACAGGACAGCGTGTTATCGACACATTCTTCCCAATCGCCAAGGGCGGTGTTGCGGCCGTTCCGGGACCTTTCGGAAGTGGAAAGACAGTAATCCAGCATCAGCTTGCAAAATGGGCTGAGGCAGATATTGTTGTCTACATCGGATGTGGAGAGCGTGGAAATGAGATGACAGACGTTCTGAACGAGTTCCCTGAACTGAAGGATCCGAAGACAGGACAGCCTTTGATGCAGAGAACTGTTCTGATCGCAAATACATCGGATATGCCGGTTGCAGCTCGTGAGGCATCCATTTACACAGGAATTACAATAGCAGAGTATTTCCGTGATATGGGATATTCTGTAGCACTTATGGCAGACTCAACATCCCGTTGGGCTGAGGCACTTCGTGAGATGTCAGGACGTCTGGAAGAGATGCCTGGTGAAGAAGGATATCCGGCTTATCTTGGAAGTCGTCTGGCTCAGTTTTATGAGCGTGCCGGACATGTAGTTTCTCTTGGAAAAGAAGGAAGAGAAGGAGCACTTTCCGTTATCGGAGCAGTATCTCCTCCGGGTGGTGATACATCTGAGCCGGTATCTCAGGCTACACTTCGTATCGTCAAAGTGTTCTGGGGACTGGATGCTTCCCTGGCATACAAGAGACATTTCCCGGCAATCAACTGGTTGAAGAGTTACTCCCTGTATCTGGATGATATGGAAAAATGGTTTAACGGACAGGTTGCCGAAGACTGGATGGAAGGCCGTCAGAAGATGATGACACTGCTTCAGGAAGAAGCAGAACTGGAAGAGATCGTTAAGATGGTAGGTATGGACGCACTTTCACCGTCCGACCGTCTGAAGATGGAAGCTGCAAGATCGATTCGTGAGGACTTCCTGCATCAGAACTCTTTCCATGAAGTAGATACGTATACGTCATTGAAGAAACAGCACATGATGATGGTTCTCGTTAACGAATTCTTTGACAGAGCAACCGATGCATTAAAAGATGGTGCATCACTTCAGAAGCTGATCTCAATGCCGGTCAGAGAGCAGATCGGACGTTTTAAATATGTGACAGAAGATAAGCTTGACGAAGAATTTAAGCAGGTTGATGAGACATTAAGCGCTCAGATCGCAGCAGCATTTGTAAAGGAGGAAGGTTAAATGCCAAAAGAATATAGAACCATTCAGGAAGTGGCCGGACCTCTGATGCTGGTGCATGGAGTAGAAGGCGTGACATATGATGAGCTTGGAGAGATAGAGATGGCGAGCGGAGAGACTAGAAGATGTAAAGTTCTGGAAGTGAATGGAAGCGATGTCCTTGTACAGCTGTTTGAAAGTTCAACAGGTATTAACCTCTCCAACAGCAAAGTCCGATTTCTTGGACGAAGCATGGAACTTGGCGTATCAGAAGATATGCTTGGACGTGTCTTTGATGGACTTGGTAATCCGATTGATGAGGGTCCGCAGATCCTTCCGGATGCCAGAATGGATATCAATGGTCTTCCGATGAATCCGGCGGCTAGATGTTATCCGGAGGAGTTTATCCAGACAGGAGTATCTGCAATTGATGGATTGAATACACTGGTTCGTGGACAGAAGCTTCCAATCTTCTCAGCATCTGGTCTGCCGCATGCACAGTTGGCAGCACAGATTGCCCGTCAGGCAAAGGTACTTGGAACAAATGAAAACTTTGCGGTTGTATTTGCTGCTATGGGTATTACTTTCGAGGAGTCTAACTTCTTTATCGAAAGCTTCCGCGAGACAGGAGCACTCGACAGAACAGTATTGTTTGTAAACCTTGCGAATGACCCGGCAATCGAGCGTATCGCAACACCACGTATGGCGCTGACAGCAGCGGAGTATCTTGCATTTGAAAAGGATATGCATGTCCTTGTTATTCTGACAGATATCACAAACTACGCAGATGCATTGCGTGAGGTATCCGCAGCCAGAAAGGAAGTTCCTGGACGTCGTGGATATCCGGGATATCTGTACACAGACCTTGCAACACTGTATGAAAGAGCAGGACGTCAGAATGGCAAGAAGGGAAGTATCACAATGATCCCAATCCTGACAATGCCTGAGGATGACAAGACTCATCCAATCCCTGACCTGACAGGATATATCACGGAAGGACAGATCATCTTAAGCCGTGAGCTTTACAGAAAAGGAGTAACACCTCCAATTTTCACTTTATCATTCTGCATTACTTTTGGCAATTCATTCCATTTTTTCATATATACTATCCTTATAAGTATCCGTAACTTTCACTCAAAACTATAGACATTCTTTAAATGATTTAATAATATACTCCACATCTTCATCTGATAACTTCGTGTGAAGTGGAAGTGTAATTTCATTTTCAAACATTGCATAAGCGTTCGGGTAATCTTTAATATCAAAGCCAAGATTCTTATACGCTGTCAGAAGCGGCAGTGGTTTATAATGTACATTCGTCGCAATTCCCTTTTCTGCCATCTTCTCAATAATCTTGTTGCACTCTTCTCTTGTCTTTCCATTCACACGAACAAGATATAAATGACCGCTTGACTGACTATTCTCTGTATAATGCTCAAGAACTGTAACATCTTCATCCTTCAAAGCTTCGTTGTATTTCTCAATGATTTCTCTTCTTCTCTCAAGGAGTGCCGGATATCTTCTCAACTGCGCAAGTCCGAGTGATGCCATGATATCAGTCATATTACATTTAAAATAAGGTGCTACAATGTCGTATTCCCAAGCTCCAAGCTGAGTCTTTGCCAAAGCATCCTTAGACTGACCATGAAGTGAAAGAAGCATAAACTGCTTGTATAACTCTTCGTTATCTACACCATCAATATCTCTCCAAGTCGCTGCACCACCTTCAGCTGTTGTAAGGTTCTTCACTGCATGGAAAGAAAAGCTTGTGAAGTCAGCAATACTTCCGCACATCTTGCCATTCTGCTTTGCACCCATTGCATGTGCAGCATCTGAAAGAATTGCAATACGTCCCATCTTCTTCTGAATCTCTGTTTTTGGCTGAAAAAGATGTTTCTTTTCTTCTGCAATCTCAAATACTCTTGTATAATCACAGATTCGTCCACCCAAATCTACCATAATGATTGCTTTTGTCTTTTCCGTAACAGCTGCTTCTACCTGATCCATATTCATCTGATAAGAATCTTTGTCTACATCGACCATGACAATTTTCGCACCGACATGAGCAATCACACTTGCAGTTGCAGTATATGTATATGCGGTTGTGATCACTTCATCGCCTTCTCCAATTCCAAGCACACGAAGAATTAATTCTGCTGCAGCTGTCGCAGAATTCAGACAAGCCACCTTGCTTGTTCCCATGTATTCTGCCAATTCATTCTCAAATCGCTTTGTCTTCGGTCCAGTTGTGATCCAGCCACTTTTCAGCGCATCTACAACTTCTGCTATTTCCTCTTCTGTTATATCCGGTGGTGAAAATGCTATATGTCTGTTTTCCATTGTATTAATCCTCCATTACAGGTTTTTCATGACTGATTTTTCCAAGTTCACGTAATTCCTTATTCACTTCTTCATCTCGTTTTAAGTCTTCCTGTCTGATATGATAAGTTGGAACGATTTCAGATACGATCTGCTTTACACTCAAGCTTTCATTCATTGCTGCCTCTTCCAGTTCGCGTAATCCACTCAGGAAATGCACTTCATCAAACTCAAGTGGTTTTCCAATATAGATCAGATTATTCTCAGTCTTCTGAATTCCTTCCTCTTTTACCAGAAGTTCCTCATACAATTTTTCTCCTGGACGCAATCCTGTATATTTAATATCCATATCCACACCAAGTGTATATCCTGAAAGACGGATCAAGTTTTTCGCAAGATCTGCAATCTTTACGGGCTCTCCCATATCTAATACGAAAATTTCTCCTCCCTTAGCAAATGCAC
The DNA here is from genome assembly GCF_003462585.1 of Ruminococcus sp. OM04-4AA. Taxonomy (NCBI): domain Bacteria; kingdom Bacillati; phylum Bacillota; class Clostridia; order Eubacteriales; family Oscillospiraceae; genus Ruminococcus; species Ruminococcus sp. OM04-4AA. The sequence continues at coordinate 9,569 of NZ_QTZH01000072.1, forward strand.
CTGCTTCGAGTACAAGCGATACTGCCTCCGGAATTGTCATAAAATAACGAATGATGTCAGGATGTGTAACTGTAAGTGGACCACCTGCAGCCATCTGGCGCTTAAACAATGGAATAACACTTCCGTTACTTCCAAGAACATTTCCAAAACGTACTGCTACATATTCTGTCTTGGAATATCTATTGAATGTCTGAATGATCATCTCACACATTCTCTTAGATGCACCCATGATATTGGTTGGATTTACTGCCTTATCTGTTGAAATAAGGACAAATCTCTTTACTCCAAACTTATCTGCAGCTCTCGCTGTCTTATAAGTTCCAAATACATTGTTCTTAATTGCCTCGTTCGGACTATCCTCCATCAGCGGAACATGTTTATGTGCAGCCGCATGATAAATCACGTCCGGTCTGTATGTTTCTATAACGGATTCAATACGGCTTGTGTTTCTTACAGATCCAATCAACACGGTCAAATTCAACTCTGGATGGTTTAATTTCAACTCCTGCTGAATATCATACGCATTATTTTCATAAATATCAAAAATGATCAATCTTGATGGTTTATATTTTGCTATCTGACGGCAAAGTTCACTACCGATAGAACCGCCACCACCAGTTACCATGATGCATCTACCTTCAATAAATCCGCGCACACTTTCCAGATCTACTTTAATCGGATCTCTCCCAAGTAAATCTTCGATAGAAACATCTCTTAGTTTTGAAACACTCACATCCTCTGTGATCAACTGGTACATACCCGGAAGGATTTTCAGCTTACAAGTTGTCTGATTACAGATGCGAAGGATGTCTCTTGTTACTTTCGGAGATGCAGAAGGGATTGCAAGAATAATCTCATCAACTTCATATTTCTTTGCTACATCTAAAATGCACTCTCTGCCACCAAGAATACGAACACCGTGAATCAGTTTTCCTTTCTTGTGTGGATTATCATCAATAACGCCTACTACCTTACTGTTCAAATGTGCACTGTACTTCAGTTCCTGAATGATCATACTTCCGGCTTCACCAGCTCCGATCACTAATGTATGATATACGTGACCTTGAGGTTTTCTTAGTCCACTTTTCAATACCCAATAAATTCTATATGAAAATCTTGTTAAAACTGTAGTACTGAGTAGCAAAAAAAAGTAAAATACATGAAAGCTTCTCGGAACAGGAAGAACTAAAAGTTGCATTCCAAACCCTTGGCATACTGTTGACAAGAAGCAAGCAACGCCTATCATCGTCAATTCTCTTAATCCTGCAAAAGACCAAACACTATTATACAAATTTAAAATCATAAATATTACAAGTGTTGAAATTATTCCAATAGGCAAATAGGATTTCATACTATGAATATATTCTTTTGGAATCCACGAATAATGTAATTCATATCGAAGTATTAATGACAAATATGAATGAATAATAATTGTTA
>NZ_QTZH01000073.1:0-10105 GCF_003462585.1 Ruminococcus sp. OM04-4AA
CGGGTTTAAAAAGTGAGAAAACAATATATGTTGATAAAGAAACAGGAGTAAATTATCTTTTTATTGCAAATGGATTTGGAGGTGGTTTAACTCCATTATTAGATGTGGAGGGAAAACCTATTATTACGAAATGATCCATAATACTAAGAACTAATAGACGAATATATAAACTAGGACTTGTGGAGGTAATGGAAATGAAATTGAAAAATCCTATGCTAGTGGTAACAGATATAGAGAAATCAGTTGAGTTTTATAAAAAAGTTTTCGGGCTTCATGTGATTATGGATTTTGGAGCAAATAAAACTTTAACAGGCGGTTTGGCTTTGCAGACGGTTGAAACATATAAAGACTTTATCGGGAAAAGTGGTATTTCTTTTGGTGGCAATAACTTTGAAATTTATTTTGAAGAAGATAATTTCGATGAATTTGCGGATAAGCTGAAAGAATGTAATGTTGAATACGTCCACCCCATTGTAGAACATTCATGGGGACAGCGTGTTGTTCGTTTCTATGACCCAGATAAACATATTATTGAAGTTGGTGAGAACATGAAAATAGTATGTAAGCGTTTCTTAAATAGTGGAATGACACCAAAACAAGTATCAGAACGCATGGACGTACCTATGAAATTTGTCAATGCCTGTATGCGATAAATCCCAGTTTGCCTATACCTAGTGAGGTCAAGGAACAAGGCGAAGCCGATACGCCGTAGGGCAGTCCTTGACGGAACGGACACAGCCAACAGCACCATGATACAGCAGAGGACTTGTAAGGTCAGAAACCTTGCAAGTCCTCTTGTTTATTGTTGGTTGTGATATTTTAGGTATAGTGCTTCTTTTTCAATTTCTTTCTCAAATGCCTTTATATGGAATCCATATGGTTTAGTATTGATTTGAAAACAATCATCAGTTGGTGAATAGGAAAGCATGGTAACTTTCGGTTCAAACGTTTTTGTGTCAATTCCGTAATAATATATAGTAGCAGTTATCAGTACCATGTTGATACTTTCAAAATCTTTTGTAAAAATAGCGTGCCTGTCAGAGTGGAACAGGTCTGATGGACATTCGTAAAACTCGGAGCAGTCCTCTTTTAAAAACAAGGGGAGCAGGTGCATTGCATTGGAACTCCTGTCTACAAGAACATAGAAACGGGGAATCATGGCGGCATACTGGGGCATCATGGCAATATACATATCATCTAGCTTGTCAAGAAGATATTCCGAGCAGTCATTATTATAAAAGACATAAGGAAGTGCCTGTTCCTGCCCTTGTGAGCCAGTCTGCATGGGTACGTTCTCTCCGTAAAGCCACCGCAAGTCCACATCTAAAGAATCGGCAATCTGTTCCATTTTATCTGCTTTGGGATTGTACTGTCCTGAAAGATAGGAACTGAATGCTCCTTTGCTGATACCTGTATCTTTTACAATATCAATCTGTTTCTTATTTTTAGCTTTCATAGCAAATCGAATCCGTTCTGCGATGGTATTCATCTGAAAAAACCTCTCTTTCTATATCTCGTTATAACTTGTTATATCTTATCATCTAAATCCACTATACCACAGGTGCAGAAAAAAGAAAATAAAAAGTTCATAAAAAACTAAACTTTCTCTTGCGAACTGAAAATCTGTGTGCTATGATACAAATGGGTTCAGAAATAACTGAACTATATGACGTCATATCAAAGGAACTGGAAATAAAAGAAAGCTGTCCTATCGGCAGGACGGGGAGAAAGGAAGATGTATGCAGATTACATTGACAAAAGAACAGGTCAGAGAAGCCTTTGGAGAACTTCGATTTATGGGTGCAGACGCTTGTTACCATTATGATAGGGAGAACAAGAAGAAAACAGAGGAAGTGGAAGCCTTAAAACTTCATCTTGGAAGCATGAAGTTAGGAAACAGCGTGGATATTCGTCTGGAAGCAACGGAACTTCCGAAGATTGAGCCTTATGCGGTGGTAGAACTGGAAGAAGCAGTATACTCGCCTTATGTACAGAGAGGGAATTTCCCTGTGCTGGTGGAGAGGATTACCTGTAAAGGAATCCGCAGTATTTCAAGCAAACAGGTATAGGCAGTCAAAGTTCCTGTCCCCGTTCTGACGTACCAAACGGCAGGTTGGGGGCAGGGCAACGGCAATGCCGTTGCAGATAGGAGGTTTGATAAATTTGGAAGAAAGAAGCGGAAGTCTTCTTTCAGAACTCCCCTACACTAACAGGGGAGTAATACGGCAGAAAGAAGAATTAAGCGCGTTGATAGACTGGTGTCAGATAACCATTAAGGAAGTTCCATTAGAAGCAGTCATAGAAGATGTGCTGAGAATACCTTTGGAACTTATGACGGTCACAGGCTATGAAAAGGGGATTGCAGGACATGAGGTTGTAGCAATCTTCGATAATATCAAGGTGCTAAAGCCAACAGGAAACGCACAGTATCAAGGCTTTCAGATTTTAATGAGTGGGAAAGGCTGTCGCAACTATGAGATTTTTTTACAGCTCAATGAGGAAACATGGTTTGATTTCTTAAACAGAGTTTGCCAGTATCACATCAACTTTCCTCGGATTGATTTGGCGATAGATGATAGAAAACCATATTTGAGTATTCCCGATTTGATTGTAAGGACAAAAGAGGGATTGCTTTCCACAAAGTTACGGGAGATAGATTTTCACGATTCGGGAGAACTAAAAGAGGAAGTCTTTCAGAGTAAAGGTGGAAGTCTTTATCTCGCAGTTCAGCCAGTAATTTAAGATTGGTATTTTATGAAAAAGGATATGAACAGAATAAAAAGTATGGAACGGAACTGGATGAAAATTGGAATCGATATGAATTGAGATTTCGACAGGAAATGGCAGTAAGTGTCGTACAGGAATTATTGAGATACAGAGATGTGGCAGGACTGGCAATGGAAGTATTGAACAGTAAAATACGATTTTTAGAAAAGCCGACAGACAGCATGACAACTCGAAAAAGACTTTATCCCACTTATCGCGCGTGGGCGGAACTGATGAAAGACATAGGTAAGGTGAAACTTACCATGCAACCACAGAAGAAAAGTCTGCAAAAGGTGTGGGAATGGCTGGAAAAATATGTTGCACCATCTTTAAAGCTGTTTGCAGAGGTGGGAAAGATAGAGCAGAGAGATTATATTGGGAATCTCATAGCAAATGGAGAAATGAATATCACACAGAAGCAGTTGTATGAGGACTACTTAAAATCCTTAAAGTTAAGTGAAAAGAGAAGTTAAGGTAAAAGGGAATAATCGTTCAGACTGGACATATAAATGCAGAAAGGACTTTTAGGAGTGAACATATTTGAAAAAGACGAAACTGAATATACGTTTTCATAATCCGAATACGGAGGAAGAAACCGTTCAGTACATAGCAAAGATTTTCGTAGCAGTAGGTGTCCAAAGATTAGAAAAAGAAGTAGAAAGTGCTATACAGAAGAAAGAGTATGAAGAAGTAATGAAAATAGTATAGTAAGTTGCAAATTCATCTTGAGAAACAGAAGTGACTATGATAAGATAAAGAAGTAACAGAAAGATGATTAGTAAATAGGTAGGTGTTGGAGATGAATATAGCCGCTTATTGTAGAGTATCAACAGATAAATCAGACCAGTTAAATAGTTTAGAAGCACAGAAAAAGTTTTTTGCAGAGTTTACAGAGCGTAATGGACATAATCTTGTAAGACTATATGCAGATGAGGGTATTTCGGGAACAAAGATTAAAAATCGAAAAGAATTTCAAAAACTCATGCGTGACGCAAAGCAGGGGTTATTTGATATGGTTGTTGTAAAGGATATTTCAAGATTTGCCCGTAATACCGTTGATTTCTTACAAAGTATTCGTGCATTGAAAGCACTAGGAATTGAAACAACATTTTTAACAGCGAATATGACAGTATTGGGGAACTCGGAATTTGTTCTAACCATTTTCGGAGCTTTGGCACAGGAAGAAAGTGCAAACACTTCTAAACGTGTGAAATTCGGAAAGAAAATGAACGCAGAAAAAGGACGAGTTCCTAATATTGTTTATGGGTATGATAAAACGATTGGAGATTATTTCAATCTTGAAATAAATAAAGAAGAAGCTAGAAATGTAAGGCAGATTTACAAATGGTATATTGACGAGGGATATGGTGCGGCTAAAATCGCAAATATGTTGAATGAACAAGGGATAAAAACAAAACGTAATTGTGCGTGGAGTCAAAATGCGATTTGCCGTATTCTTACAAATGAACTCTATACGGGAAAAATCATCAATGGAAAAGAGGAAGTTGAGGACTTTCTGACTGGGGTAAGAACCACAAAAGAAGAAAGCGAGTGGCTGATTACGGACAAGCCGGAACTTAGAATCATTGAACCGGAGATATTTGATAAGGCACAAGAAGTATTAAAAAGCAGGCATAAGGCATTTAAACTAAATAAAGAACGACAGAGTAACAAATATATTTTTAGTACCTTAATTAAGTGTAAAGAATGTGGCTGGTCTTTTAGAAGAACAGTCAGAACCTATAAAAATACTTATATTCGTTGGGTTTGTTCGGGACATAACGGAAAAGGGGTAGATAATTGCCCGAATGCAGTCACGATAGATGAAGCGGAACTCATACAGGCATTAGATGAATATTTTAAAGAGATTTTAAAGGATAAGAAGAATATCATAAATCGTATTGTAAAAGAGTTTAATCGGATATATAAGAAAAAGGAAGATAATGAACAATACGAAAATGAACTAATGACAGAACTTGCAAAGTTGAAAAAGACAAGAGAAAAGTATATGGATATGTACACAGATGATTTAATCAGCCGTGAGGAACTGAATGAAAAAATCGGAGGTATGAAGAAAAAGATTGAGAAACTGGAAAACGAGTTAAAACTGGTAGAGTATAATCTGAATAAGGGCGACCAGTTGGAAGAAATCGTACAGCATACGTTCAAAAACATTGAGGGCATTACTTCAGTTGCAGATATGACAAATGAGCAGTTGAAACAGATTATACAGAAGATTGAAGTAGATAAAGAGGGGAATGTGGACATTTACCTTAGAATATTTGGTGATTTAGGTTTAGATGATAGCGTTCTAATTAGTTACGACCATACATAAGGATGTTACAGAACGTCTGCTTCAGATCAACCCATCATTGGCTCATGAAACGCGTAAGGTTTTAGACACCAACAAATCAGAACGTCACATCCGGGGAGGGCTCGCCACCAGAGAAAAATATTTACACTTGCATACTTCCAATTATTGAAGTTAATGTTACAATAAAAAAGGATATCCAATCGGAAACACGGACATTGAGAGGAGACTGTTCAAATGCGGGTGGCAATCATTGAAAGGGATGAAAAAGTATTAGAAGAACTGAAAAAAGGTTTGAAACGTGTAGATCCGAATTACGAATTGGCGGGGATTGCAGGGAACGGACAGTCTGCATATGAGATGATAACAGTTATGCAGCCAAACCTTGTTATTATGGATATTGGGCTTCCACGGATGAATGGATTAAATCTTTTGAGAAAATTACGCACGGAAGGACGCGAGTTTCGTGTGATTATTATAACAAAGGATGAAGATTTTCAACAGGCAAAGCAGGCAATCGATCTGGGGGTGGACGGATATTTAGTACAGCCGTTTCAGCCGATGGAGCTTAAGAAGGCATTAAGCCGTATTCATGAAAAAATCAGGAATGAGTATTGGATGCAGGCTTCTTTTACTGTTGAAAATGTTCTGTTGAGCTGCAGAGATGGAGAAATTATATCGAATCAGAAGTTAAATGAAATGACCATTCGGAGATTTGGTTTTACAGTGGATGATCCGGGATATTTATTTACGGTTTCAATGGCAGACGAATACGAGGAGCAGAAGGAGAATGTACGTGGATTTCTCGAAGAAATCTGTAGACATGAGTGCGGATTTTCGGCATCTGTTATATGTTCGGATCAATGGAAAAAGGTGTACCTGATCATTTACCGGGTATATGAAGCTAGGAACTGGAAAGAATATTTTCAAAAAAATGTGGTTACTGGGTTATGTAGGAAGTTTCCGGGGACAATTATTTGTGTATGGATAGAGACAAAACAGCTGACAAAGCTGGAAGAGGCAATGATTCAGACAGGGAGCCTTATGGAATGGAATCTTCTTCAGCCACGAGGAGTTTTGATCTGTCAGCAGACAGTTGAGAAATTTGAAGTTGTTCCGGTGCGTTATCCGGTAGAATTAGAACAACGAATGCGGGAAATGATTTTCGATGAAAACAAGAAAGGAATTGCCAGACAATTTCAACTTGTTTGTGAGGAAATGAAAAGAGAAAAATATTTTCCAAAAGAAATAAAATACAGTATCATTCGTTTTTGCATGGCAGCTGGATTAAATTATAGAAATTATGGCGGGCAGATTGACGAAACAGAAATCCTGAGTCTTATGCAGCAGATTACATATGCCATCAGCTGGAAACAGATAGAGAAAGCGATTCAAGGATTGGAACGGATGATATCATATGAACATAAATTTGAGCGGTACAGTACGCTTATTCAAAAAGCAATGGAAATTGTAAGAAAAGAATATGACAGAGGTATTACATTGGAAGAAGCAGCGAGCCAGCTTTATGTATCAGAAGAATACCTGAGTTCTCAGTTTAAGAAGGAGACAGGATATAATTTTACAGAAACTGTGAGGAAATACAGGATAGAAAAAATAAAGGAGCTTCTTAGGACAACAAAATATAAGATGAATCAGATTGCGGGGCTTGTCGGTTACTCTGATCCCAAATATATGAGTAAGGTGTTTAAAGAGGAGGAAGGGATTTTACCGACGGAATACAGACGTAACTCCACTGGGATTTCATAATCAGGAGTAATTTCATATTGCTTATAGAAAAAAGTAGAGAATAAGAGGCATATTTAATTAAAAAAATACACTTTTATAAAAAAATTCACCCTTTTAAATATAAAAAATGTGCTATGATATATGTGAAAAGTGAAAAGGATTTCATAGCCGTTAAGGCAGAAAGAGGTGAAAAGAATGAGCACAATGAACATTACTTTCAAACACCCGGATGAGATCATTGATTTCTTGAAAACAGTATGTAAATTTGACTTTAACATGGACATGAGAAGAGGACGGGCAGTAGTAGATGCGAAGTCATTACTTGGAATCATGAATCTGGGATTGAATAACGTGATTGAACTGCAGATGTATGCAGACGATTGCACAGAACTTGAAAGACAGCTAGAAAGATTTGCAGCATAAAATGGAACATAAAAATGGGATGTCGGGCATTTGTTCGGCATCTTTTTTGCTTTGGATAGATCAGAAGGGGAATAATTACCGTGTATAGTAATAGAAATTGTGGATAAGATTTTATTTTACATAAACAAATACTTGTAAATCAAGGATTCCTCTACTATAATGAAGAACAGAAAAAAATATATAGATAAAGCAAATAGTTTTGATTGGATTTGACAGGAGGAAAGATTTGAAGAAAGAATTAGTGATTGTCCTTGACTTCGGTGGACAGTATAACCAGCTAGTCGCAAGACGTGTCAGGGAGTGTAATGTATATTGTGAAATTTATTCATATAAGACAGATATTGAAAAAATCAAAGAGATGAATCCGAAAGGAATCATTCTCACAGGCGGACCAAACAGCTGTTATGAGCCGGATTCACCGACTTATTCAGAAGAACTGTTCAAGCTTGGAATTCCGGTTCTCGGACTTTGCTATGGCGCACAGCTGATGTCTCATGTACTTGGCGGAAAAGTTGAGCGTGCAGATGTAAGAGAATACGGTAAGACAGAAGTTATTATTGATAAAAAAGACTCCAAAGTATTTGAGGGTGTTTCAGAGACAACAACATGTTGGATGAGCCATTTTGATTATATTTCAAAAATTGCTCCGGGATTTGAAATTACAGCACACACTGCTGACTGTCCGGTTGCAGCAGCTGAAAACGCAGCTGAGAAACTGTATGCAATCCAGTTCCATCCAGAAGTACTTCATACAGTAGAAGGAACAAAGATGATCAACAACTTTGTAAAAAATGTATGTGAATGTGCAGGTGACTGGAAGATGGATGCCTTTGTTGAGAATACAATTGCAGAGATCCGCGAGAAGGTTGGAAACGGAAGAGTATTGCTCGCACTGTCAGGTGGGGTTGACTCTTCAGTGGCAGCAGGACTTCTTTCCAAAGCCATTGGAAAACAGCTTACTTGTGTATTCGTAGATCACGGACTTCTTCGTAAAAATGAAGGAGATGAAGTTGAGGCAATCTTCGGACCAGAAGGCCAGTTTGATCTGAACTTTATCCGCGTAAATGCGCAGGAAAGATATTATAACAAACTTGCAGGCGTTACAGAGCCAGAAGCAAAACGTAAGATTATCGGTGAAGAATTCATCCGTATCTTTGAAGAAGAAGCAAAGAAGATCGGTACTGTTGAATTCCTTGCACAGGGAACAATTTATCCGGATGTGGTAGAAAGTGGTCTTGGCGGAGAATCCGCTGTGATCAAATCTCACCACAATGTAGGAGGACTTCCGGATTTTGTAGATTTCAAAGAAATCATTGAGCCGCTTCGTGATCTTTTCAAAGATGAAGTTCGTAAAGCAGGACTTGAGCTCGGACTTCCTGAAAGACTCGTATTCCGTCAGCCATTCCCAGGACCGGGACTTGGAGTACGTATCATCGGCGAAGTAACAGCTGAGAAAGTTCGTATCGTTCAGGATGCAGATGCTATTTATCGTGAAGAGATTGAAAATGCCGGACTTGATAAGACAATTGGTCAGTATTTTGCAGCACTTACGAATATGAGAAGCGTTGGTGTTATGGGTGATGAGAGAACTTATGATTATGCTGTAGCTCTTAGAGCCGTTAATACGATTGATTTCATGACTGCAGAGGCAGCGGAGATTCCGTATGAAGTTCTGAATAAAGTGATGAGCAGAGTTATAAATGAAGTTCGTGGGGTGAATAGAATATTCTATGATCTGACGAGTAAGCCACCGGGAACGATTGAGTTTGAATAAAATATATGAGCCAAGAAATGCCTATTTTACGGGCTTTCTTGGCTCTTTCTACGTCTAGTGACAATCAAATGACAATATTTTTATAAATGACCATGAATAAATTTTTTTATTTGGCAGGAAATTGGCTTTTCCAGTCAAGATATTCTTTTTCTGTAATCTCTTCATTTCTGTATTTCTGATACATATCAGCCCATGTTCCAATATTATCCAGCATATTCAAAGAATCGTGTCCTTTGTCTTTAAACATGAGCTGCGGTACGCCAGATTCATCTCGATAAGCGTGCAGTCCATATTGATCTTCCAAAGCAAATAATGCGTGCATGACGCTAATATAAGTATCAAAGTTTGGATCAGACATGGCGTATGGACTGATCTTTAATGAGTTCGCTATTTTTTTTTAACTGTTCTGCTGAAGGGAAACGATTCCCAAGTTCATAATTTCTAATTGCCGATTCGCTCAATCCGGACATGATTGCCAATTCTTTCTGTGTATATCCTTGATCGATCCGGAATTTTCTTATTTTCTCACCTACTGTCATAAGAAAACACTCCTTTGCTGATTGTTACTTAAAAGTATAACATAAACAGTTCAAAAATGAAATATAAAAATAAACAGTTCATTTTTGAAATTATTCTATTGACAGTACGGAAATGAAATGTTATGATACATATAAACCGTTCGATAATGAACTGAAAAAAGAAAGGAGGGATATAGATGGCTAGTAAATTATTTATATCAGCAAAAGAAGTAGCGAAAGAATTAGAAGTATCTGATTCCTATGCGTATCGTTTGATCCGTCAGTTAAATGCGGAATTGGAGCAAAAAGGTTTCGTTGTTGTCAAAGGAAAAATCAGCCGTAAATATTTTGAAGAACGAGTTTACGGTATGAACGAAATGAAATAGCAGTCCAGCTAATAAATGTCAATAGTTAAATGAAAAAATTGCTCTTATTTTCTGGCTAAAAAAGGGTAGACGTCCCCCTTGGTGAAAATATCGTTCTTTTGAAAGATATTGATTCGTTGGATGTACAGTATTTTATGCAGCCATGTCGCATTTGGAAGCATTGTATTGTTTGATATGCTCC
>NZ_QTZH01000074.1:0-10082 GCF_003462585.1 Ruminococcus sp. OM04-4AA
ACCCTCCTGCTTTCCTACCCGGTGTCCCAGCCCGTTATACTGGTATCTTGCCTGTTTGCCTGCCGCATCCACCGCTTCTTCCAGACGGTTCATTGCTCCATAGACATACCGCTTCTTCCATGCCCCATTTTCAAGAATGGCGGTTAAGTTTCCTCTCTTATCATAACCGTACTCTTTGCGGATTTCCCCCTGTCTTTCGCTTACCATCTGGTTCAAGGCATTATACTGATAAGAGGTTTGTTCCCCGCTTTCTTCTTTCCATGTACGGTTTCCAAAGGCATCATAACCATAACGGTACTGTATCTCTCCGTCCTTTTGGATCTCTGACAGCCTGCCCAGTGCATCATACCCATAACGGTAGTGTCCGCTCTCACGCTCCAGCCCTCTTCTTTCCTTGGTGATTCCGGTCTTATTTCCCAAAAGATCATACAGATAGGTGTAGCGGTCAAGAATACCCTCCTGGTCTTGATGCAACAGTTCTGTCAGCTGGTCTTTTCTGTCATAATGGTAGGTCGTCCTCATTCCATTCGGGAAGTTCTTTTCCTTTAATCTTCCAAATGAATCATATCCATAGGTGATGATGCTGTCTCCCTCTTTCAGTTCTGAGAGTCTGACCTGTTCATCATAACCGTAATAGACCGTCCTACCATCGGGTATGTCATGCTTCGTCTCTCTCTTGCAGTTGAAACTGTTTGTAATTTAGGAAATATATCCATCAGGCATTGATAGATTTCCGGAGCTTTTATGTTTTCTCTAATATCTAATTTTCAACTGATCTATTATCTGTTGATAGGTAAAATCACTCCAATTTATCTTTTTTACTTTATCCTTCCATTCAGCTTCTAAATAAAACCAAAAATAATATGTTTTATTTTCTAATTTAACAGGAACTACTTCAGGTCTTATTCCATCAATTGTTAAACCTTCTACTTCTTGTCCAGCCCATGTTCCAAAATATATCGGGAATCCATCTTTCTCATCTTCCAATATATCAACTACTGTTTCCTTAATAATGAAAGCAACAACTGAATCATCAAAATCATATGTATAGTGGCTATTTTCAAATCCAACTTCTAAATTATAGCTTTCAATCCAATATGGTTGTGATATTTGATTATCTTTGATTTTAAAAATCATGTAGCAAATGCATCTGCTTTTACAGATGAATCATCCAAACCTTCCTCAGTTAACAAATAAAAATATATCAACCGATCTTCATATTTTTTTTGTATAATTTCCGTTGTCTGGGATCGATATGCCACATAATTTTCATTTTTTTAATAATACTAACATCCTGCTTAGCCTCGTCTAAAGTATCGTACCATTCTAAATCTTCTTCCATATTTATTGTAGAAGAGATTTGATTTCCTGATGAAACACTTATTTGATTTGGCACATCACTGATGTCAGATTTCTGATGAAACAGCCATATGATAATGCAGATAGTTAACACAATTATTAAAACAGATAATCCTATAAATACTATTTTTACTATTTTTTTCATTTTCAAATTTTATCCTCCACAAGTCGTCATCTGAGGTATACTATTAATAATCCATTGATAAAGGGACGGAGCTACCGTTGCAATATATGCGGCTAACGGTGCCAGTATAAAATCATCTAATACACCAATAATTGTTCCATCATCCAAAATTAAAATTACCATTCCTGTTACAGCAGCAGCAACCAACGCTACTTCTCCAATTTTATTCCATTTCATGAAATTCTTTTCATTTGCCAACGACCATGATATCTTACTTTTAGAATCAAAAACCTTACTATTTGGTAGAGGAATTGGTAAATTACCTGTATCTCCACCTGCAGCAACTAAAATATTCATTCCATTTTTATCGAATCCATATCCATATTCACTATATAGATTACTTTTTTTGTCTTTAATTATTATGGATTCTTTATATTTCCATGATGAAATATTCCATGATTCTCCCGATATACTTTGATTAAACAAATAGCCTGTTCCCGGAATCTCTACTCTCGCATTTATAGACCATCCTGCAAAATTTCTGATTTCTTTTCCATTTGTATTATTAACAACATATTTATTAACCCAAATATTTCCTCCTGTATGTTCTTTAACTTCATATGTATTTCCATATAAATCCTGCTTATACAATATCGTCGTTTCTCCATAAATATTAGAATTCCAAAACTTTTTTATAGCATTAGCTGTTTTTTCTATCCACTTCGGCCATGCCCCGTTCAGATCCACCAGCACCATCGGCATATTAAAGCAATAGGTATATCGGTTCATGCTAAACGGTTTCTCTATGACTCCGGCAATTACATCCTGCCCTACAAATCTGCCTGCTCTTGCATTGTATTCCCTTGCCTGCGCATAGTAAGTTCCGGCAACACTGTCTCTTTGGTATCCCGTATACCCAAATGGCTGGATTCCTCCCTGTATGTCATAAAGCTCTTCTCCAAATGCACCATAGCCATAAGTCTCCTGCAGGATTCCATCTTCTCCTTCTATCCGGATTGGGCTTCCAAGGTCATCCTGAAGGTAATAGTTCCTCCTGCCATTCTCTTCGTACAGTGCCACGTTCCCATCCCAGAAGTAAGTCTGGACATTGGTATCCTCTGTCTTTTCCAGCAGGTTATGGTATTCCTTCGTCAGGTCGATCAGATAGCTGATTCGTTTCATTGGTTCTTGATTTTCAGCTTCCTGCTTTCCTACCCGGTGTCCCAGCCCGTTATAGAGATAGTTGGCTTTTGCTCCACTTCCATTCACAGCCTGTTCCAGACGGTTGATGGCTCCATAGACATACTGGTTCTTTACCTGTCCATCTTTTAAGATCTGGCTTAAGTTTCCACGTCTGTCATAACGGTAGATTTCTCTGCTGACGCTTCCACCTGCATTCTGGTCTGTCAGACTTACCAGCTGGTTCAGGCTGTTATAACGGTATCTTATCTGTGTTCCCTGTTCCTCTTTTCCGGTACGGTTTCCAAAGGCATCGTAGGTGTAACGGGTCTGCCGGATACCGTCTTTGTGGATACTGGACAGACGCTCTAGCGCATCGTAACCATAGGTGTAAGCTCCGCTTTCTTCTTCCAGATTCCGTCTTTCTTTTGTGATACCAGTTTTATTTCCAAGCAGGTCATACTCATAGGTATAACGATCCAGTATACCTTCCTTGTCAGTATGCAACAGTTCTCTTAACTGGCTCTTTTCATCATACGCATAGGTCGTCCTCGTTCCATTCGGGAAGTTCTTTTCCTTTAATCTTCCAAATGAATCATATCCATAGGTGATGATGCGCTCTCCCTCTTTCAGTTCTGAGAGTCTGACCTGTTCATCATAACCGTAATAGACCGTCCTACCATCCGGGTATGTCATGCTTCGTCTCTCTCCTGCTTTTCCGTAGGTGTAAGCGACTTCTTTTTTGTCCGGATAGGTGACCTTTACTGCCCTTCCCAGTGCATCATTCTGAATCTTTGTAAGTCCAATCCAGTCCTGTACTTCCATCAGCTGTCTGAGCGGGTTATAGGACATCTTGACTTCTCTTCCATCTGCATACTGGATCCCGGAGACATCCCCCTGCTTTGTATATACATACTTTGTCAGATATCCTTCCTTATCCAGCTTGCTTAATAACTGTCCTTTTGGATCGTAAGTATAGGCTTCCTTCTGTCCCAGAGCATCGGTAATACCTGTCACTCTTCCCCTTAAATCTCTGGTATACCGGGTCACCTGACAGAGCCGGTTTCTGCCATTTTGTTTTTCAGCTTCTAAAAGTTCTGGATCCAAACACCATGTTGAGAGGTTTTCCTGTCCTGTTTCTTCCTGCTGTGTTAACAGGCTTCCGTCTGCACCATACTGGCGGATCTCGATCAGCCTGTCGCAGAGGTCATAGCTGTATTCGGTTTCATTTCCGAATGCATCTGTGACTTTCTTTAACTGTCCGCTATAAGTGTATTCGTACTTCGTCACGTTTCCTTTTCCATCTGTCATGGACGTGACATTGCCAAGGGCATCATAGGTATAGTTCTTCTTTTCCCCATTGTTTCCCTGTATCTCCGTAATTCTGCCCATGCAGTCATAGAAATAGCTTATAACAAATCCCGTTGCATAAGTATGTGTCCTGACATTCCCTGCAGCATCGTAGGAATAGGATTCCTCTGTCCCGTCCGGGTTCTGGATCTTCTCAAGCAGTCCTCCTAGATAATACCTGTATCTGGTGGTTCTTCCTGCTTCATCTGTCACGCTCTCCAGATCTCCAAGAGCGGTATAGGTATAACTTCTGCTCTCTCCTAACGGATTCGTCTCTTTCAGGAGATTCCCCGCTGAGTCGTATTCCATCTGCACCACATTTCCAAGGGCATCTTCGGCACTGATCAGGTTTCCTTCCCCGTCATACGCATACCGGTAATGCAGTCCCTCTTCTCCTTTGACCTCTGTCACCCTTCCAAGAGCGTCATATCCGAAGCTTGTCTGCCCTCCGTTTTCATCTTCTTCCGATATCCGGTTTCCATTGGCATCGTAGGTATAGCGTACCACAGCGCCGTCTGCATATTTGATTCTTCCAAGCAGGTTCTCCTGATTATAGATATAAGTCGTCTTTGCTCCATTCGGTTCCGTGATCCGTGCCAGGTTCCACATGCTGTCATAGGTCAGGAGGGTTTCCCTTCCCTCTTTATCAATAACCTTGCTTGGGCGGTTTAAGACATTATATTCCCTTCGGATGCTTTCCCCGTCAAAGTCCGTTACCTTTGTTACTTTTCCGCTTTTTTATCCGAATAAGTACTGCTTCTTCTTTATCCTAATCTTCCACATTATTTATCAATCACATTACAGATATTTTTTCATCCTTTAATCTCATTAGCAAAACTTCTACATTTTCATTATATCTGTCTATTTTTATTGGTTTTTCTCCTTTTACATAAATAATTATGTACTCCTTTTCTATTATACTTTTGTGTTGCTCAACCTTTGTAATCTCTTTAAATTCAACTGTCCGCATTTTCTTTAGAAAATCTTTCTTATAAAGTTTGTCTTGTACTTCCAGTTGATCATACCAATAGACACCGCTGTAATAAAGCAACAGTAAATCTATCACTCCCAGCAACAGATACATCCAAATTTTCCCATCTCGAGTCAAAAATAATACAGTTGTAAAAAAAGTATAAATGCAGAAACCTATGATAGGCAATATTTTCCGGATAATCATTGGCTCTACGATGCAGTGCTCTTTCGTAGATGGAATCAATTCTTCTTCATCTATCCCCCTTTTTTTCAAAATAATTAGTAAATCATAAACATCTCCTTCTGCATCCATTTCATACTGGAATATCTTTTTCTCCCCCTGATAAAAGCGATATTGATTTCTTCTCTTTCCTACGCATCTTGTAATATCTTCAATTCTATATTTCCTTGTAATTCCTAATGCAGAACGGTAGATAATCTCTTGTGTGTCATATTCTATCTTCCATATGTATCCATATAATGTCAGAACAATTCCTAATACTGTAAATCCTATAGATACCAACAAACAAATCAACATAAAATAACAATTTTCTATCTGTTGAACAAATTCCCATTTGAAGATCTGACTTAAAATAAAAGCAATAGTTGTACAACCAAAAAATATTCCGCATGGTAATCCTACTTTCAAGATGCTGGGTGCTGTAATTATATATTTTTTTGTCTGCTTTCTGGATTTCTGCTTTTTTGTTACCTCAACGTCTTTCTGTTCCTTATATTTTTTCATAGCGTATTCAGCTATTCTTATGGATAAAAGAATGCTGATTACTGGTACAAGTTCTTTAATATTCATAGCTGATCTCCTATCCCATTACTCCACAAATTTCTAACGTTTCTTCACCATCTTTATCGACCTTAATATTGTTGCTTAATATCGACATTATCCAATCATCACTGTTTTCTATTGGCAAAAAATCTTTTAACATATCTTTAATATATCCTTTTATATTTGCATGCCCTTTAATTACATATATGTCAGTTTCATACTCCAGCTGATTAGCAAGTAGTTCTTTACTATTTCCAACTATTGATGATTGAGCGTATTTTTTTAATAATTCTTTGTGTTTTAAGGCATACGAACTATCAACTCTTCGTCTGAGTCCGCTTGGAGTCTTCCCACTTGCTTTTATTTCATCTAATACTTTTTTTCTCGCATCTCTTGTCTTTGCATTTGCAGATATTTCCTGAGCAGTCGGTGTTTTTCCTGCCTTAGCATTTCGTATATTGGTAAATTTATATGCAATCCCACCAACAACACCACTAACCATCGCATCTTCTGCCACCTGTCCTATATCTATTTCCCCACTTTCTCCATACTGCTTCAACGCACTGTTAATTCCTCCTCCAACTCCAGCCGATAATCCTACAGCTACTGATCCTACACCCGGAATCGCACTTACTCCTGCAACAATTCCGCCTTCAATAGCACTTCCAAAAAAAGAACCAACATTAAATTTTTTCTGTTTTCCTCTCGCAATATTTATCCCTTGCGATATTAAATTTATTCCTGCTCCTACACCTGCTCCAATAGCTGCTGTAGCTAAAATCGCTGTTATCAGAAATTTTCCATTCAGATCAATGTATGCTAACGGGTTTTCAGCACAGTATTGATACCTGTTAATAGAGTAAGGGTGTCCCGTAACCCCGCCTACGAAATCTTCACTAACAAATCTTCCGACTTCCGCCTGATACTCCCTTGCCTGCGCATAGTACGTCCCTGCTATACTGTCTCTCTGGTAGCCTGTATAGCCAAATACTTGCAGAACTCCCTGGTTTCCATACAAATCCTCTCCAAAGGCTCCGTATCCATAGGTTTCTCTGGTAAGTCCACTTTCATCTTCAATACGAAGTGGGCTTCCTAGCTCATCCTGCAGATAGTAGCTTCTCTTTCCGCTTTCTTCAAAAGCTGCCACATTTCCATCCCAGAAGTAAGTCTGGCTAATGCCATCTTCTGTTTTTTCCAGAAGGTTGTGGTACTCCCTTGTCAGATCGATCAGATAATCAATCCTGCTGTCCGGCTTCTGGCTTTGTCCGCTCAGCTGCTTTGTTGGGTCTAAGGATATTTCTTTTCCTACCCTGTGTCCCAGTCCATGATACTGGTACTTTGCGGTCTCTCCAGCAACGTTCACTGCCTCTTCCAGACGGTTTAGCGCTCCATAGACATACCGGTTTTTCACTGTCCCGTCTCTTATGACTTGGCTTAGGTTGCCTCTCCTGTCATACAGATAGGTCTCTCTGCTGGTTCCTTCCTGCGACTGGTCTGTCAGGTTTATCAGCTGGTTCAGCGAATTGTACCAGTAAGAGGTCTGGTGTTCTTCGCTTTCCTTTTTTATCCGGTTCCCAAAGGCATCATAGCGGTACTGTGTCTCCAATACATTGTCTTTCCTGATGCTCTCCAACCTGTCCAGCGCATCGTATCCATAGGTATAAGTGCCGCTTTCTTTGGTCAAGCCTCTTCTTTCTTTTCTAATCCCGGTCTTGTTTCCCACAAGGTCGTATGTATAGGTATACCGGTCCAGGATTCCTTCTTTGTCCCGGTGTATCAGCTCTGTCAGCTGGCTTTTTTCATCATACTTCCAGGTCGTGCTTGTCCCGTTCGGGAACTGTTTGTTCTTCAGCCTTCCCTGTTCGTCATAGCCATAGGTGATGACACGGTCTCCCTCTTTTAATTCGGAAAGGCGCAGCTGCTCATCATAGCCATAGTACACCGTCCTGCCGTCCGGGTAGGTGATGCTTCTTCTTTCCCCTGCTTTCCCGTAAGTGTAGGAGACTTCCTTCTGATCCGGATAGGTCACTTTCGTGGCTCTTCCCAGGGCATCATTCTGGATCCTTGTCAGTCCCAACCAGTCCTGTACCTCAATCAGCTGGCGCAGCGGATTATAGGAGAGCTTTACTTCCCTTCCGTCTGCATACTGGATCCGGCTCACATCCCCCTGCTTTGTATAGGCATACTTTGTCAGGTACCCGTCTTTATCCAACTTCCCAAGGAGCTGCCCCTTAGGATCGTAGGTATAAGCTTCTTTCTGTCCCAGGGCGTCTGTGACTTCTGTTACCTGTCCCCGCAGGTCTCTGGTATACCGGGTGATATGGCACACACGGTTTCTTCCATTTTTCTTTTCCGCTTCCAGAAGCGCTTCGTCCATGCCGGATACCTCTGTATCTCCCTTCAGGCTTCCCTCTGCACCATACTGGCGGATCTCTGTGAGACGGTCACAGGCATCGTAACGGTACCGGGTCTCATTCCCCAATGCGTCCGTGACTTTCAAAAGCTGGCCGCTTAAGGTATAGGCATACCGGGTGGTATGTCCCTTCCCGTCAGTCATAGAGGTTACGTTTCCAAGGGCATCATAGGTATAGGTCTTTCTTTCTCCCTCACTTCCCCGGATCTCTGTGATACGGTCCATGCTGTCATAGGTATAGGTCAGGGTGAACCCTGTGGCAAGGGTGTGGCTTTCCAGATTTCCGTTGGCATCGTAGGCAAAGGCTTCCTCTCTTCCGTCCGGATAGCAGATGGCTTTTAACTGTCCGCCCGGATGATAGCTGTACCGGATCCTTCGCCCTGCCTCATCGGTAATGCTTTCCACATCCCCTAAAGGGGTATAGGTGTAGCTTCTGCTCTCCCCAAGGGGGCTGGTTTCCTTCACCAGATTCCCGTTGGCGTCATATTCCATGGATACGGTGTTCCCAAGTGCGTCCTCCGCATGGATCAGGTTCCCTTCCCCGTCATACCGATAGGCATAGTGGAGTCCTTCTTCCCCGTTTACTTCCACCACTCTTCCAAGGGCATCATAAGTAAACCTTGTCTTTGCCCCGTTCTCATCCTCCTCCCCGGTGCGGTTCCCGTTGGCATCATAGGTATAGCGCACTTTGCTTCCGTCTGCATGCTTCACCCGGCTTAACAGGTTATGTTCATTATAGATATAGGTGGTCTGTCCTCTGTCCGGTGCCGTCACCCTTGCCAGGTTCCACATGCTGTCATAGGTAAGCAGTGTTTCCCTTCCCTCTTTATCAATGGCCTTGCTTGGGCGGTTTAAGACATTATATTCCCTTTGGATGCTTTCCCCGTCAAAGTCCGTTACCTTTGTTACTTTCCCGCTTGCATTGTATTCGTAGCTCTGGCTGTTCCCTTCTGCATTCTCGATCCGGGTCACATTGCCCATGATGTCATAGGTGTAACGGGTAACATTCCCTTTTCCGTCTATACTTTCTGTCATCCGGTTCAGGTCGTCATAGGCATAGCAGGTCCTGTTTCCCTGTGCATCCCTGAGCTCCGTGATATTGCCTCTGTCATCATAGCTTAAGCGCACCAGACTTCCGTCTGCCTGCCGGATCTCTTCCGGGCGTCCCGCTTCGTTATACCGGATCCCGGTCTCATTTCCCAGGGCATCTTTGGTTTTTACAAGCCGTCCCTGTGCATCGTATTCCCCGCACAGTTTTTCCTTTCCGTTTATCCTGATCCCGGTTGGCTCGTTCTTTTCTCCATACCGGATTTCCGTCTTATTTCCAAGGGCGTCGATCACACGCACCAGATTTCCTGCCGGATCATAGGCATACTGGGTTTTATTCCCCAGGCGGTCCACATATAAGGTCTTCTGATTGTTCTGGTTATAGGCAAAGCGTTCCTCCCCGTTGCTGTGGATATGCTTGATATCCCGGTACTTATCATCGTGGACATAAACCACACGGCTTCCGTTGCGCTCGGTAAGCTCCACTGTTTTCTTTTCCTCATCATATACATAGGACATTTGTGTCCCGTCCGGGAACTTCTGCAGCGTAGTGCGGTTCTCCTCATCAAAGAAGTTTTCTACTGTCACGATCCCCCTTGGGTTCTCCACCTGCTCCAGTTTTCCCTGCGAGGTATAACCGTAACGGAAAGCATTCCCGTCCGGAAGTGTGGCTTCCTTCAAAAGTTCTCCCTGATACCTGTATGCCACACCTCTTCCTGTATGGTCTTCTACACGCTCCAGCATGCCCTCTGTGTCATAGAAAAAGGCAAAGAATTCCCCGGTCTCTTTTTGGACCTTCACCAGACGAAACGGTGCTTCCTCTTCATAAGCAAACGTGATACGGCTACCCGTAA
>NZ_QTZH01000075.1:0-9811 GCF_003462585.1 Ruminococcus sp. OM04-4AA
TTAATTTTCATTGCAAGTTAATTATAACAGAAAGAAAGACCTTGAGTTCATTATAAACTCTTGGTCTTTCTTTTTGGGGGGACTATTCTTTTTTCACAGCCCCTTTTTTTAAACTTTTTTTATTTGCCTGGTACAATTTCCAGCCAGTATCCGTCAGGATCTTCAATAAAATAAATTCCCATAGATGGATTTTCGAAGCAGATACATCCCATCTCTTTATGTTTTTTGTAAGCAGCATCGAAATCATCGACAGCAAATGCAAGATGGATCTCATTATCTCCCAGTTCATATGGTCGATCCATATCACGCAGCCAGGTGAGCTCTAAAAGATGCGGAGTCACACCGTCTGTGAGATATACAAGCTTAAAACTTTCGTCATCGGCAAGTTTTTCACGTTCTACTTTTAAATTCAGAGCTTTCTGGTAAAAATCCAGTGATTTTTCAAGATCATATACATTCAGGTTATTGTGTGCAAATGTAAAATTCATTTTAGTACCTCCATAGAATCATAAGATTTTTATTCACAGTCAAGTGGAATGCTGACTGGAATCTACTTTCTAAGGATATCACAGGAGGGGAGAAAAAATCAATAATGCATAGATAAAACCTGATGGGATAGAGTGATAACACGGAATATAGTGGAAAATGAATGAAAAACATTTTTGAAATGCAAAACATGTGAAAATAAAGCTGAAAAAAACAAAAAAATAAAAAAGAATGCAAGAACCCATTGACGAAACGTCAAAAATTATATACAATAACAAAAGTGAAAAAATAAAGAAAGTGGAGGATCCCTGCAATGACTGCATATAAAGATTTGAGCAAAGAAGAGTTATTGGAATTAAAGAGTGGCCTGGAGGCGCAGTTTGAAGAAGTGAAGGCAAAAGGTCTGAAACTGGATATGTCCAGAGGAAAACCGTCAGCAGACCAGCTGAATCTGTCAATGGGGATGATGGATACACTGACAAGTGGTGTTGATCTGACTTGTGAAGATGGTGTTGACTGCCGTAACTATGGCGGACTTGATGGAATTGATGAAGCAAAACAGCTTCTTGCAGATATGATGGAAGTTCCGAAAGATAACGTGATCATTTTTGGAAACTCAAGTCTGAATGTGATGTATGATACGGTAGCACGTGCAATGACACATGGTATCATGGGAAGTACTCCATGGTGTAAGCTTGATAAGGTAAAATTCTTATGTCCGGTTCCGGGATATGACAGACATTTCGCGATTACAGAGCATTTCGGAATTGAGATGATCAATGTACCGATGACATCAACAGGACCGGATATGGATATGGTTGAGAAACTTGTAAGCAGTGATCCGGCAATCAAAGGAATCTGGTGTGTACCGAAGTACTCTAACCCGCAGGGAATCACATATTCTGATGAGACAGTGTTCCGTTTTGCGAACCTGAAGCCGGCAGCAGAAGATTTCCGTATCTTCTGGGATAATGCTTACTGCGTACATCATTTATATGAAGATAAACAGGATTATCTGATTGAGATTCTGATGGAGTGTAAGAAGGCAGGTAACCCGGATATGGTTTACAAGTTTTCTTCTACATCTAAGATCAGTTTCCCGGGATCAGGAATTGCAGCAATGGCAGCATCTGATGCGAACCTGGAGGATATCAGAAGCACAATGCGTGTGCAGACAATCGGACATGATAAGGTAAATCAGCTGCGTCATGTAAGATTCTTCGGAGATATTCACGGAATTGTAGAACATATGAAGAAACATGCAGATATCCTGCGTCCGAAGTTTGAGACTGTTCTTGAAGTTCTTGAAAGAGAACTTGGCGGACTTGAGATTGGATCATGGATCGCGCCACGCGGAGGATATTTCATCTCCTTTGATGCGCTGGATGGATGTGCGAAAGCGATTGTTGCGAAGGCGAAAGAAGCTGGCGTTGTTATGACAGGAGCGGGAGCAACATTCCCTTATGGAAAAGATCCACATGACAGCAATATCCGTATCGCACCGTCTTATCCAACACCGGAAGAACTTGCAGTTGCCGCTGAAGTATTTGTATTGAGTGTAAAACTGGCAAGTGTTGATAAGATCCTTGAGACAAAATAAATAACAGCATTTTATAAAGACCTTTTGCAAGTGGTTGATCTGCCGGCAGAAGGTCTTTTTCTGATGGTTGACAGTTACTGTTTACTCCCGTGTCAATCATTCCGCTGATTGACACGGAGGATGCGTGTTTTGACTTGAATGCATCTCGCCCCATCGCCAAAGGCGATTTAAAATGACGAGATGCGTTGCTGGTCGCACATCGTGTGAACAGTAACGGTTGACATGCGTTTCCAGGGAGATTATAATGTAGTGCATAGCAGAAAAGAGGAATGACATGATAAAAGGTGTAATATTTGACGTAGATGGTGTCCTTCTCAATTCCATGCCTGTCTGGGAGAATCTTGGAGAATTGTATTTGGATCATTTGGGAATTGAGGCCGAGAAGAATCTGGGAGAGACATTATTTGAGATGAGCCTGGAGGAGGCGGCAGATTATCTGATCTCACATTATAACCTGGAGAAGACAGTGGAAGAGGTTGTACACGGGCTGAATAAGGAAGTGGAAGATTATTATGCAAAGCGTGTTCCACTGAAAGAAGGAGTTCGTCAGTATCTGGAGGAATTCAGAGAGCGAAAGATTCCTATGGTGATCGCAACAACAGGTGACCGGAAGAATGCAGAAGCAGCTCTGAGCAGATTGAAGGTATTGTCTTATTTTCAAGGGGTTTTTACAGCATCTGAGATCGGAAACGGTAAGGATCAGCCGGATATTTATTTCGCAGCACTTTTGCAGCTGGATACGGAGCCGGAACAGACCTGGGTGTTTGAAGATACTTATCAGGCTCTGAGGACGGCAAAACATGCAGGATTTAAGACAGTAGCAGTTTATGATAAGGCAAATGACAAGAATCTGGCACAGATCTGGAATACGGCAGATATCTATTTGCCGGAATTTGATGATTTTAATGTTTTTTGGAACAGGGTGTCTGAGGAAGAGAAAGAACAGTTGCTGATTGTAGAATAAGAGGAGAATAAAAAAGCAGATTCGAATTCAAAGGAGAGATGCTCCAGTAGAATTCGAATCTGCTTTTTATCATATAATTGGCTGGTCTGTCTTGTGTTTAGAGAAGGTGGATGCCGGCATCAGCAGCAGCTTCAACTACATTTTCAGGCCAGAGGGAAGACTGTACTTCACCGATATGAGCCTTTCTTAAGTAATACATACAGATACGGGACTGTCCGATACCGCCGCCGACTGTATATGGAAGCTCGCCGTTGAGCAGTGCCTTCTGGAATGGAAGTTCTGCACGATCTTCACATCCGGCTTCTTTGAGCTGTGCCTTTAACGAGTCTTCGTCAACACGGATTCCCATAGAAGAGAGTTCAAGACCGATGTCAAGAACCGGATAGTAAACGATAATGTCACCGTTCAGCTCCCAGTCATCATAGTCCGGAGCACGACCGTCATGTCTTTCGCCGGAAGCAAGTACGCCACCAATCTTGGAGATAAACACTGCGCCTTTTTCCTTCGCAATCGCTTTTTCACGTTCTTTGGTAGTAAGATCCGGATAAAGGTCTTCCAGCTCCTGTGTAGTGATGAAAAAGATATCATCAGGAAGAAGAGGATCAATATAGTTGTAACGTCTGGAAATGTATTCTTCTGTATCTTTCAGAGCCCGGTAGACTTTGCGGACAGTATACTGAAGTGTCTCTGTGTTACGTTCTTCCTTAGAAATTACTTTTTCCCAGTCCCACTGGTCAACATACAGAGAGTGGATGTTGTCTGTATCTTCATCACGACGTATCGCACTCATATCTGTGTAAAGTCCTTCGCCGGAATGGAAATTATAATTCTTCAATGCATATCTCTTCCATTTTGCAAGAGAATGAACGATCTCTGCAACAGAACCATCCTGTTCTTTGATGTCAAAGGAAACCGGACGTTCAACACCGTTTAAGTTATCATTCAGACCAGATTCTGGACGGACAAACAGTGGTGCTGACACTCGTGTCAGGTGGAGATTCTTTGCTAGAGCACGCTCGAAGTGGTCTTTCACTTCTTTGATGGCTACTTCTGTCTCACGAATTGTAAGAGGGGAATGATAGCCAGCAGGTATTCTTAACTGTTCCATAATAAACTCCTTTATGTTAGCATTTCATTGCTGTTCATAGTATTATGCGGTCAGCAATAGCATTTCTCTTCTATTTTAAGTGGAGAAGAATAAGAAGTCAATGGAAAGGTGAAATGAACACTTGTAATCAGTAAAAAAAAATTGCTAAAATGAGCAGTAGTGAGTAATAAATAGTAAGGGACGAAGGTGTAAATAATGAATGTAAATGATATGATTGATACAATTCTGAATTTTGACCTGGATGTTGTTCTGGCTGGACTTAATGAAAGCAGTCATCATTTGAGTCAGATGGAATTTGTTTCTCTGATCGTTATAACGGTCGGAGCAGTACTGTTATGTCTGACGGGGCTGAAGTTAGTACGTTTTTGGTCTGTGATCGCAGGATTGTCGGCAGGATGTGCAGCTGGAATTGCGGTCGGAGTGATTGCAGGTCTAGATCAGATGATCTCATTGGCGGCGGGAGCAGGTGTGGGACTTGTATTGGCGGTGCTTGGTGCATGGAAGAAGCAGATTGGTGGATTTGTGACTGTAGCGGTACTCGTCTTTGTTGTCAGTGTACATTTGATGAAACCACAGGATTTTATTATGTATGGAATCTGTGCGGGTATTGGTCTTGTGTGTGCATTGCTTTCTATTAAGTTTCATAACTTTATGCTGATTGCTTCTTCTTCTGTATTTGGAGCAATGGCAGCGGGCAGCAGTATCTTTTATCTGCAGCCATATAAAAACGGAATGATTCATGTGGCACTTTGTGTTGCAATTGGTGTACTTAGTATCTGGATCCAGCTTCTTTTGGAATCCGGAAAACGTAAGAAAAAGAATTTACTTAAAGCTGCAGAGATCCGTGAAGAACATTCTACAGAAAATGAAGTCGAGAAGGCAAGGGCACTGGTTGAGAATCTGGATGATTTTGATGAGCTGGATGAGATTATCGAGAGTCTTCCGGAAAATGTCTGGAAAGAAGACAAGGGCACAACAGTTGTCAGCATGGATGAATTTGATGATCTTGAAGATGATCTGGAAGAGGATGAAGTGGAGAACTTTAAAGAGGAGAAGTTTGATGTAGACGAGGAAGATTGGGAGGAAGACGTCGAAATTGAAGTAACTGCTGATGAGGCAGATGCGACAGAGGATTATGATTTTGATGAAGATCCGGGTGACTTAGATGACTTGAATGATCTGGAAAATCTGGATGACTTAGATGATTTGGAAGATCTGGATGATTTAGATTATCTCGATGACGATGATGATATCGAGTTTCTGGATGAAGATGAGTAGATAAAAAAGCTATCGATTACAATAACTTAACACATACCTGTGTTGTTATCGTAGTCGATAGCTTTTGTATTATCTTACTGCTGTAAATACTCCGCGGAGATCATGGATTACATGTCTTGGGCATTTAACAGAACACATTCCACAGCTTAAGCAAATCTCTTCGTCGATCACAGCACAATTATCTTCTACATGAATTGCACCGGCGGTACATGTTTTCTCACAGATACCGCATCCAATACAGCTGACTTCACACTGCTTACGTGCTACAGCTCCTTTTTCTTTGTTAGAGCATTTAACTACAATGTAGTTTGCACAATCGTGGATTTTGATCAAGTTCTGCGGACAGACTTTTGCACACTGTCCACAGGCAATACATTTTTCTTCGTCTACTTCGGCAACGCCATATTCATTCATGGAAATCGCGCCGAATTTACATTTTTCTATACAGGCTCCACATCCGATGCAGCCATCTTTGCATCCACCGTCTTCAGAGCCGGCTGCGCGGCAGCCACCGTTACAGGCAACTAGAGCTGCCCGGTAAGGAAATCTCTTTTTAATTGCCATGATTATTTCTTCCTTTCATATGGTGTGTTAGAAAGAGGAAGGCTGTAGCGTCTTTCTCCGTCAAATCTGCAATATGCATCTGCGATTGCAGGAGCAGTAGGGATGGATGTGATCTCTCCGATACCGATTGCTCCACAGGCAACATCCAGACCAGGTTTATCAATAACGATTGCTTCAATCTCAGGAACTTCGTGAGAACGGAAAAGTCCTAAGGAACCATATTTGTCAATTGGTTTACAGTTTTCATCGATTGGATACTGCTCTCTGAGTGCATATCCCATTGACATTACAACACCGCCTTCAATCTGACCTTCGCAGGAGAGAGGGTTGACAGCTTTACCAACATCATGTGCGGCAATCATTTTCTCAATCTTACCTGTCTTAGGATCAAGGATGCAGACTTGAGTTGCATATCCATAAGCAACGTGAGATATCGGATTAGGCACATCTGCACCAAGTGGATGAGTCTTAGCGAGATATTCTCCGTAGAAAGTTTCTCCAATCATATCTTTCATGGATTTACCGCTGTTTTTCGCTTCCATGAATTTTTCACATGCTCTGCGGCACGCTTCACCAGTTACAAGTGTCTGACGAGAACCGGAAGTTGTACCGGAATCAGGTGAAATCCATGTGTTGCTTCGCTCATAGACGATATCATCACGGGAAAGATCTGTATTTGTAACGATCATCTGTACAAGTACAGTACCAAGTCCCTGACCGATACAGGAAGCACCAGTGAAGATGTGAAGTTTTTCATCTTCTTCAACTATTAATTTTACACGTCCTGTATCCGGGATACCAACACCAACGCCGGCATTCTTCATAGCACAACCAAGGCCAACAGCCTTACCGGCCGCAAGCGCAGCATCATACTCTTCTTTGACAGCCTCAAGTGTCTCTACAAGACCTGTAGAGTTATCTACAATCTGTCCGTTTGGAAGTACTTCGCCTGGACGGATCGCATTACGGTAATGGATTTCCCAAGGTGTGATACCAACTTTGTCGGCCATCATGTTCAGAAGTGTCTCTGTTGCGAAACAAGTCTGTGTAACACCAAATCCGCGGAATGCTCCGGCTGGTGGGTTATTTGTATAGTAAGCAGTTCCTTCAATCTCAAAGTTTTCATAATGGTAAGGTCCTGCTGCATGTGTACATGCACGTTCAAGAACCGGGCCACCAAGAGAAGCGAATGCACCTGTGTCAGATTTAACAATCGCTTTTACACCCTGGATCACTCCGTTCTCATCGCATCCCATTGTCATATCCATGTAGAATGGGTGACGTTTTGGATGAACAAGCAAGGATTCTGCTCTGGATAATTTCATCTTGATCGGTTTCTTTGTTACATAAGTAAGCAATGCACCTAAATGCTGAACAGTCATGTCTTCTTTGCCACCGAAACCACCACCGACTAATGCGTTCTGAACCTTTACTTTATCCGTTCCAAGCATAAGTGTAACTTCGTGTAGTGTCTGGTGAGCAGACTGGTCTGTTGAATATACGAAAATGTCACCGTCTTCATCATAGAAAGAAACAGCACATTCCGGTTCAAGGAAAGCATGCTCAGTCCAAGGTGTCTCAAAGTGATGTGAGATCACGTACTTGGAATTCTTGATTGCTTCTTCCGCATTTCCGCGGCTGATGTGCTTATAAGCACATACGTTAGTCTCTTCTTCATCATAAACAAGAGGTGCATCCGGAGCAGCAGCTTCTTCCACTGTATGCACATGAGGAAGTACTTCATATTCAATTTTAATAAGTTTCTTTGCTTTTTCTACAGTTGCCATGTCAGTTGCAGCTATAAGGGCAATTGCATCTCCGAGATAATGAGTCAGTCCACCAACCGGAATCAGTGAATACTGATCATGTTTTAAGTGTCCGATCTTATTCTCCCCAGGAATATCATCGGCTGTTACAACTGCTTCTACGCCAGGCAGAGACTCGGCAGCAGAGGTATCAATAGAAAGTACGCGAGCTCGTGGATATTTGCTACGAAGAGCAGCGCCATAGAGCATTCCTTCCGGATAATAGTCATCCGGATATTTACCTGTTCCAAGCACTTTTTCTTCAACATCTATACGAGAAACACGGGAACCAAGAGTCCAGCTAGAATCTCCATCATCTGGTAAAACCCCTTCTTTCAGAATCTTAGCTGCCAGACGTACCGCGTCCATGATCTTAACATATCCTGTACAGCGGCAATAGTTGTTGCGCAGCGCATAGCGAATCTCATCATCGGTTGGTTCCGGATTTACATCCAAAAGTGCTTTTGTGCACATAACCATACCAGGAATACAGAATCCGCACTGTACAGCGCCTGCCTTCCCGTAAGCATAAGTGTAAACTTTCTGTTCCCAATCAGAAAGTCCCTCGACTGTGATGACATTCTTTCCGGCCAATGAATCTGTGTCAGGTACGCAGGATTTGCAAGTCTGTCCATCAATGATAACAGTACAGGCTCCACAAGCGCCTTCGCTGCAGCCATCCTTTGCAGAGGTAATGTGCAGCTCATCACGCAGGAACCGTAACAGTTTCTGATTCTTTGAGGGTGAGACTTCCTGACCATTTACTATAAATGATGCCATGTCAGTTACTCCTTTCTTTGTGACAAAATCCCCAAAGAAAAATCTTTGAGGAGTATGTGTTTGTTGTGTATTTTTAATTATATAAAGATACCTATAGGTACATTTTATCACATATTCAACAAAAAGCAACAACTATTCTAAAAAAGTTTTTGACACCTAAAAATGTTTTAGATATATGATATAAAAAATGCATACTAGGACAAAAAAAGGGAAGTACCGAAAAATGATACTCCCTTGTAATTATAAAAAATGCATACTAGGACAAAAAAAGGGAAGTACCGAAAAATGATACTCCCTTGTAATTATCTTATATAAATTGTTCTTAGAAACCAAAAAGATTTACAACGCGATTTTAATTATCGTGTTCTTCTTCAAATGGATCGTCGTAATCATCTTCATCATCGTAATCATCTCCACCGCGGGAAGACATTGCGAGAATCAGTGAAATAACAGCAAGTACACCACTTGCACCGGCTAAAATCAGAAGCTCGAATTCATCTCCATGTTTCAGGAAAGCAAAAACAGCACTACCGATATAGACAATCATCGGGATAAGGAATGCAAAAAGTGTATCACGGTTATTCATGATGAAGTATAACAGTGCAGTGATAAGCATACAAAGAGCAACAATGACATAATTCATGCCAGGGGCAGAAGTCACGTCAGCTCCTGATGTGCTGAGTCCTGTTACGAAACCTTTATAAATACAGAAACCAAATGCAAGCAGGGAAATGATTCCAAGGATAATGCGCCCAGGTCTGAAACGTGGATATTCGTCTACATATTCATATTCATCATCATCTTCATCATCAGAGGATTTCGCATCATCATAGTCATCCATTTTTATGGATTTTACATCTTCTTTTGCTTTCGCAGTTTCGGTTTCCTCTTTCTTTTTCTTCTTGGCAGCTTTACTGTCAGGGTCAGTTGCAAGCATATCTTCGTATCCCTTGCGAACTGCTTTTTCACGCTTATCACGGATCTCTTCCGCTGGAATATTCCCATATTTCTGCTCTTCGGAATCATCAGTAGCATCAGTGGGAGCAGTGGCAGCTTTCTGTGCAGCGGCTTTGCGTGCTCTGGCTCTCTCCTTAAGGATACGCTCAGCTTCCTCTTCTGAAATCCCTTTGTCAGCAGCAAGGCGGGCAATCGCTTCTTTGCGGGCGCGGGCTTTTGCTTCTCTGCGGGCCAGGCTCGTTTCTCTTCAGCGGCACGGGCAGCCTCAC
>NZ_QTZH01000076.1:0-9697 GCF_003462585.1 Ruminococcus sp. OM04-4AA
GAGCTCTTTCAGCTCTTTCTCAGTAAACATTGTTACCAGATAAGTCTGCATGGAAGTGTCCATATTGGAAAATACTTCAGCAGCTTTATCTTTTGGAATAAGACGAAAAAGCAAGAGCCAGTTCTTTATCACTTAAAGTTGAGAGAAGAGAGGCTATGTCCACTTCGTTCATTACATCGAGAATACTTCTGACAGCTTTGAATTTAATAATCCAGTTTTAATAAATAATAAAAGAAAATTTTTCTGTACTTGTCCAAGATTTACGTTTATTACCTGATAAGTATCAGGAAATTCCAAACAAAATTTTTTTACCGGATAGCAATATTAGAAAAATTGAATTGTATGTTCAACAGATATGTTATGAAGATGGGAAAATAGAAAGTTTGCCTGAACCTTGTTATATACAGACTTGTCAACAGAAAATGGATGTTGAATATATTCCGTATGCACAGAAAATCAATAAACAAGCCAAGTATTATATGATAGACCAGTCTAATTATTGGCAGTGCATTTGCGGTGAAGTTAATACAGGAAAGGTGTGTTTTAATTGTAAGACATCTAAAGAAGAAGCTAAACGTTTCTCTAAAGACAATGCACAATTTACTCTCAATCAAATGTTAAGACAAGAGGAAGAAGAAAAAAAACTGTTTGAAAAGAGACAAGAAGAGCAACGAATTCAACGAGAAAAAAACGAGAAGCAAGAACAAGTTAAGAAGAAAAAAAATGGTGTTATAGCTATTATTGCCGTTGTAGTTATTATTTGTACTGCCTGTCTTCTTAAGGTATATCAATACAATCATACGATTAAAAAAATTGAAACTTCAATGGATAATGAGCAATGGGATAACGCATTGAAGTTAATGGGAGAATCAAGCAAATTTAAAAAATTATATAATAAGTATGGTGAACAGTTATCTAGTAATGTAGGTTATTATGATAAAGCCTTTGGAAATCAAGATTTTAAAACAGTGTATTCTGAAGATGATTTATACTATTACAATACCAATATAAGTAGAAATGGATTGGCATATAAAATTTATGAAACAGAGGAAGATTATTTAGGAACTGTGAAAACGCTATGTGCAATCGATGAAAATGATAGAAGTCATGACATATATACCCATTATGAACATGCTTACGACACATATGATAATGATGTGGAATACATAATGTGGACAAACGATTGGATTATCATACAAGATGATGAAGACTTTTTTGCATTAAAATGTGATAAATCAGGAAATGTTTCTGAGGTTGATCTTTCCGATAATTTAAGCGATTTTTATGATAAGTTGTACATAAAAATGGCAGACGGAAATATTGTAGTAGCCAATGCGGAATATCTTGATGAAATAGATTATGATACAAATTTAATGTATTTTAATACTAAGAAAGGCTCATTTACTGAAACATCTTATGAAAGATTGAAAGATAAATATGATGTGGAAGAATCTTGGGAAGATTGTATACTCTACAAAAAATATGTTGATTGATTAGGAGAAAATAAGTCATGAAAAAAACAATATTATTATTGGCAAGCTGCATAATTGGAGCAGGAATTCTCTTCACTGGATGCTCTGGAAAGCAGCAAAATGAAAGCAATGTCCATTCAAGAAATAATGTATCTTCCCAAGATAACAAAATCGAACAAGCGACAATGGATTCGGAAGATACAATATTCTTAGTGGATAAAGTGGTTTTTGAAGATGGAATAATATCATTAAAGTGTAAAGAAATTACAGCTAATAATATTATATTTGAAGCAACTAATAAGTCGAAATATGATGTGGAGTGGTTGCAACTTGATATTAGCTTAGATGGCACGCAGTTATCACTATATGCAGACAGCAGTAGCGATCAAAATATAAAAGCAGGGGAAACTAGAGAAATAGTCCAAGTGGGAGATATTGATATTCCAGAACATAATAAAATGTCTTTATCAGGAGATATTTTCATAGATGGATCTTCAAAAGGCACAATTGATGTTTGTGATGTTGATTTAGGTGGAAATGAAAACACATACTCTACTTTGGAAAAAGAAAAACTGGTATATGACGACGAGAATGTTGCAGTATATTTTAATAGTATAGATATTAATCAAATGAATTTCTGTATAGAAAATAAGATGGGTAATGCTATAACTGTAGGATTTTGGGGCGATGAAGATTTAAAAATCGATGGATCTGTATATGGTTCTTCGGTTGCAACTATTAATTCGCATTCAAGTGGTATTTATATAGGTTATTTATATAGTAGTTCAAACGATAATATTCAAATTATGGATTTTCAAAAATTCGACGGTATTATGAAAATTAAAAATCAGAAAAATCAAGATATAGAAAGTATCAATCTTAATTTTACGTCTGATTAAAAGGTGAAATTGTTTTTTTAGGAGCAAAGAAATTATGAAAAAAATAGCAATAATATTAGTTAGCTGTATAATGGGTATTGGTATTCTGCTTACCGGATGCTCTGATAATAAAAAGAATCAACCATCTACTAACAATCAAGAAGGAAATGTTTTAGCAGAATCACCGCTGCTTGGAGAATGGACATTAAACAAGACTTCTACAGCAGCAGGATCAGCAACAATGGCAGAGATGATTTATGGAAAGTTGTATTCAGAGCCAGATGTTTTTAATTTCAAAGATGATGGAACAATAGAATCACAAACAAATGAATTTAATTTAACACAGTTTACATGGGGATGCGAGGATGAAAAATACTATCTCTACAAAAATGACCAAAAATGGGAAATTGAGTACAAAGACGATACGATTAGTTTTAATATTAATGACGCATCTTTTGAACTGATAAGAGGTGCGAAAAGTGCAGAGGAATTACTTAAAGCTGAAGGATTATGGCACGAAGATGAATTAGAAATTGTAAATGCTTCTGTGGAGTCTATAGGAAACGGATTCTTTGTTATAAAGTACGAAATCAAAAACAATACTTCTGAAAATCTTACTTTCAAGGGAATCTCAATTGATGAATATAATATAGACGATGTGCAGATAAAATCTTACAAATCGTACAATAAGAATGCTACGTTTTTTGAAATTGCCCCTGGGGAAAGTGGAGTATTAGAATTAACATTTGCATATGATTCTGGAATAACAAAAGCGGTAACTAATTCATATGAATATGAAAATGCAGACGGAGTGTTAATATCAGGTTCTTTCTCAACACCATATGAAGTTACAGGTATTCAATAAGGCTCTATTTCGATTAATAATAGAAAGAAACAAAATAGTTTACAACACGAGCGAAAAATTATATTGATGCACAACATTTTCTAAAAGAGGTACTTGATATATAAGTATCTCTTTTTTCTGGATGTAAACATACGCCCCCCTCCTATTTGTGTGATGCTGCTTGAACCATGAGACACAGAAGGTCGAGAGCTTGGGGTGTGAGATTAATGATTACGAAAAATTGACTTCACAATTTTGTGGCGTGAATCGTATAAAAATAGCACCCTGGTTAGGTGCTAAACTTTTATAAGTTCTTCAGTTTCGCTTGAAGCTGATCAATTTGTGCCTGGACTTCTTCTTTTGCCTTTTGTTTTTCTATATAATCTGCATCAGGGATGAATTCCATTATCTCATCCGGCATACAGTGGAAATAGTCGCAAATTCGACAAATACTTTCCGTTGTGACAGATTCATTGTGTAACATTTTTGCCAGCGTGCTACTACCAATTCCAGCTGAGTCTCTAAATTGTTTTTGCGTTAAACCCTCTGCTTTTAGCTTTTCAAAAAGCCTGTTAAACTCTACTTTCATCTTATATGCCTCCATTTGTATATTCACCTAGGAGAAACACCACCGCCCTGAAATGGATGCTTCATAGACCATTGAACACTTTTAGGGACAGTAACACGTTTCGTTCCATGCTTATTTTCTTTATGTTGATAACGTTTTTTGAAAATTCTTTTAGGATTTATTTTTTCCTCATTTTTCTTATAATAATCCCACATGAGATCTGTATACTTGTTTTTCATTTCACCCTGAACCCATGTTTTTTTATCGGGGAGATATAATAAAACATGTAGGTTATGTTTCTTTGAATAGAAGTTGGATTTGTTACAAAAAATTTCAATTCCATTGTCTAGGTGTAGTACGACTGTACCGATTGAAAATTCCCTGTCATGTATAAGATACTGTCCACCTAGTGTATGATATATACGCATATGTAACACCTTCCTATATATTATTTCCCTTTATTATATCATGAGTTGTAAAAATAAAAAACTGCGAGAATAGGTGTTTTATATAAAGTCAATGCAGAATATCTTATTACGAAAAATTGACTCAGTGTGTGGATGAATCACATTATACTATCTGAAAAAGCAGATTGTCTCTCTATGATTTTAACTACCCTCGCACCATAAGCACCACTATAGCAGAGACAGAGCAACACAGACAAGAACCAAACCATCACCGACCAAACAAAATAATGCAAAAATTTCTGTTGCTGTTTACCGTTATAGAAAAGCAATTTTAAGGAATGCTTAGAGTGGAATAACGAACAGACAGACGAAAAAGGCTAGAGGACTTTGAAAATCCTTTAGCCTATTTTTTTACGCTTGTTAGAGTCACTCAAGAAAAGTGTCTGCTCTGTACATCACATCATCAATATAATTATTTGATGGATTGTAAACCAATACCGTCTCCATTGTATCCCCTATCTTTACATCATCCGCAGAATATTTTATATAACTTCCATCTGCTGTAATCCTTGCATCTCCATTATCAGAAGTAACAACCGCATGAACGACTTCAATAATTATCTTGCCATTTCTATTCTGTACTGCGTAGGTGCATCTGTCGAAATCTTCAGCAGAATTGATATAATATATTTCTGTCTCAAATCCTGTCATATCAATTCCATTCAGTGAACTATTGACCGTTGTTTCTGTTGTTGTCTCTTGTCTGCTTTGTGTTGCTGTCTTTGTGCTTTCAGTATCTATCATGTGCGGTATTGTCATTCCTGTTATCATGCTTGTTATTATCCATGTTATCAATGTTCTTTTCATATCTCTTTTAATCTCTTTCTTATGTGATAATAGGGTGTAGCCTATACACTACACCCTTATTTATTATTGTTCATTCAGTATGTATTTAACTGCTTTCTCTGCTTTGCTACTTGCTGATACGATGAACTTGTTGTCGTTCTTTAATACTTGCAACCAGTCTTGTATATATCCACTTGAATTTTTAAAGCTTTTTTCTGTTTCAATGCCTAACATATTGACAAGTGTAGCACTTCCAAGCTCTGCAACGAGTTCTTCCTTTGAATAGGTTTCACTTCCGAAGTGTGCGCTTGCTCCTGTTTCCAATCTGTCGAGCCTGTTCTTATGTCCAGTGCTGTGAATCATTTCATGAAACAGTGTAGAATAAAATTCTTCTATATTCTGATACTGTTCTTTACACGGTACTTCAATATAATCGAAAGTCGGAGTGTAAAAAGCTTTGTTTGTTACCTTTTCAAATATCTTTAAGCGTTCTCTGTTCATGTATTCTGTTTTGATTTTCTCGGCTTCTTCAATTGGTTCAAGTTCTGATATTTTCAATTGCTCTTTTGGTTCAACTCCATCGACTTGAGAAATATGAAAGACGTTGTAATATCTTAATAAAGGTATCTGTTTAATTACCTTTTCACCGTTTTCATTTTCTTCTTCATATGGCTGAATCTTCCAAAATGTAACTACTTCTGATTTAGAACCTTTTTTAATCTTACCGCCCAAATCACTCCATTGTTTGAATGTTGCATACTCTCCACCATGTTTTAAAATCATCTGATTCAATAATGAATAAGGCTTATTACTTATTCTATTGTAAGCTCAGCTGTGTGTTCCTGTCCAAGGTTTCTGCCATGGGATGACTCCATTTTCTAACTGTTCAATAATTCGTTCTGTAATAATTTCATATACTGATTTCTTCATATAGTAGAACCTCCTCTGTATTTATTTGTTAATATAATATTAACATGGGTACATGTTATATGTCAAGCATGGGTACATGTACAAAATTAACGAAAACATGGGTACATGTTTGTGCGATTTGTCAATTTACAATGGCATGGGTACATGCTAAGATATAGTCACAAACAAAACAACAGAGCAAACAGCGAAGGGTGAAAACGAAGTGGCGAAAGCGTACCGAAGACACCAACGTAATACCGATGAGGGATAAGGGGATAATGAGACGGTCGAGAAACCTTAGATAGCTTTAAAGCCTGTCGGAGCTGAAAGCTCTTATAAAAAGAAAGAGAGGAAAAACATATGTGTATTACAAAGAACGAATTGGAAAAGAAGATTGAAGAATTAAGAAGTTTAAAAGCATTGAAAGAAGAGACTGAGAACGAGCTGAAAGTATTAGAGAATGAAGTCATTTTCTATATGAAAGAACACAATCTGACAGAAGAAATTACGAACAATGCGAAAGTAACTTATAAATCACAGAGCAGAACAACGCTTGACAGAAAGAAACTAGAGGAAGATTTAGGAGAGAGCTTGAAACCATATGAAAAAGTTACATTCTTTTCAGTCCTCAGAATTAAATAACAGTCACGGCGGAGAAATCCGCCAAGCTGTAATGCTACCACGGTGCGCAGTGAGAGTTCCAAGTCTCTATTAAAAGCAGAGGACAGCAGACAGAATGAAAGTGAGGTAAAAATAATGAAGTCGGGAAACATTTTATCAGTAATGAACGAAAGCAAAAATATGTATATATGGGACGATGGCGAAATCATTGCAAGCTATGACAGCAGAAATTCGATTCCATTTGAACTGAATGACAGACAGGTTGAAATGGTTGATTGTGAAAACAACGAGTTTCATATTTATCTTGAATGCGAATAAAGGGGGTGAAGAACATGAGATATAAAACAATCGCAGATTTTGGTGCTTATACAGTAATCGAGCCGACAGAGCCAGTGACAAAGATTCAAACTATCAACATCTGCCGAAAGCCAGTACAGATGAACAGAACACAGCATAAACAGATTAGCCATAAGAGCAGAAAGAAAGTTGAGAAAGAATTAAATCATTCTGCATACATGACAACAGCAGTTACATTTTTTTCTATTGTAGGAATGGTTGCCTGGTGGGTAGCAGTTGGATATTAGGAGAGGAGAACAGCGGTCATGATGTACAGTGAATTTATAGAAATGAGTGGTAAGAGTGAGAGTTACATATCTTTTAAGGAATACACGGAAGAAATTGAGCCGATCTATATGAACTGCGATATTCCAAACAAGCAGGAGTTTATAGAGCTTTTCAAAGATGTATTCAAAAAAATAGTATATCCGATTGTCAACAATTTGATATCAACAATGCCAGTAGAGGACAAGTTGACATATATCCATTCAGAAAGTTCAGACATTGAGAACCACATTAAATTAGTTGATTTACAAGCAAGAAAGCTTGCATATCAGTATATGAAAATGTATCTCGGAGTTTAGTAGGGGTGAAGCAGATGAAAAAATCAATAACAGAATTTGCAGTTGAGACAGACAAGAGCGGAGTAGTTAAAAGAATTGGGAAGAGTGTGATATTACAGCCAAGAACACACTTTTGTGGAGAACGAACAAAATATTTTGACGATTCCAAGCTTTTGAAAAAGAAGAAATAAAATAAAGGTAATTATTGAGTTAGTGGTCATTTGATTGACCGCTACTCATTAAGAAGAGGAGAAAAGATGTATAGAGTTTTCTTAACACGAACTAATATTACAATTCAAATTCTTGAAACAGAATCACAAGCAGAGAAAGTCTGTGAGGAATGGGGATGGAAATATGACGGTTCAGAGGGTTCAGGATTCATTGATTATGAAGAGATTATTAATCATAAGAATTGCTGTATAAATTAGAGGAGAGCGAAAATGTTTAGTTCAAAATATTTCACACTTGGAAGCCAGGTAGTAAGTCAGAAAATTAGCATAGAACTTTTGGAGAACAAGCTTTTTGCAATTGAAATCTTTAAGGCATTGGAA
The DNA here is from genome assembly GCF_003462585.1 of Ruminococcus sp. OM04-4AA. Taxonomy (NCBI): domain Bacteria; kingdom Bacillati; phylum Bacillota; class Clostridia; order Eubacteriales; family Oscillospiraceae; genus Ruminococcus; species Ruminococcus sp. OM04-4AA. The sequence continues at coordinate 7,996 of NZ_QTZH01000076.1, forward strand.
AGATTTTGTGATAAAGACTGGGGAGAAATGGGCGAAGAAGATAAGGCAGCCAATGAACAAGCATTAATAGAGGGAAACAGATTAATTGGAGCATATCAGACTTGCAAAGGAAAGATATGGATTATTACTGAAGCAGACAGATTAGCTACAACAGTGTTGTTTCCTAATGAATATTAGAGAAAGGAAGTTAAAACATGGCACTTGTAATTACAAATGGTATATACTATATTTATTTCAACGAAGACGGAAAGCATCGGAAAACAGAAGATATCAGTAAGGCAATTCAATACGACAGTGTAAATCAAGCCAAAAATTATATGAAGAAAGCTCCGGCTAAAACAAAGGGATACTATATTTTCGATACGAAAACAAAAAAGATTGTATGGAGACATACAAGAAGAAAAAAGAGAAGTCCAGGAACAAGAAAGATGTTGTATCACCAGTTTGATGGAAGATGTCAGTTGTGCGGAAAAAAATTGACATTGGAAAATATGACACTAGATCATATCATTCCTTTAGATTTGGGTGGAGAAGATGAATTGAGTAATATTCAAATTGCTTGTGCATCCTGCAATACATTGAAAAGAAATATTCTTCCAGATGATTTCACAAATCGTGTCACAAATATCTTTATGTATCAAATGGATAAGAAGCGAAAAGGGAATTTTATGTGGGAAATATCATCTGCAATATTGCGAAAAATTATTTAAGAGAATGGCACTGATGGAAATTATTTCTGTCGGTGCTAATCTTAAATATGACAGAACAGAGGACTTATGATATACTATTAAAAAGGCTGGAGATCAGTTCTTGATAATAGAGAAAGTGAGGACGGAATGTTGGCTTTAAGTGATAAAAAAAGAGATTCCAATAATAATTATTTAAAACAGTTGGAAGATATTAAAATAAGAGTTCCTAAAGGATATAGAGATGTAATTAAAAATCTTGCAAAAGAAGAAGGCTATGATGGAGTGAATCCTTTTGTAATTAATCTTGTAAATGGTGTCTTAAGAGAAAAGGGAAGAGAAGAGATTCCAACAGGCGTAAAAGAAACAAAAGCTAAATGATAAGAGAAAATTAACAGCAGATGAAACGGGACTTTCAAATTTGAAATTGTACCACCAGTAAACCCCAATATGGTAGCAGGTTTCATTCAGGTAATATAGCATATAATATAAAGCTGTAAAGGATGGTGAAAACATGAATCTTGATCCTAAAAAAATAGAAGAGTTGATTACTTTGTATTCAGAGTTAGACGATGAGTATCAAGAGGAGTTATTTTCAAAGGCAAAAGTTTTATCCATTAAGCAAACGCAAAAAAATCAAATATTAAAATCTAAAGAAAAATTTAAGACTAAAGAGGATCTTGATAAGAAGATAGATGAAAAAACATGTAGAAGATTAGAAGAAGTAAAGGAAATGCTGGATATATATGACAGTAAGATGAACGACTCGCAAAGAGCTGAAATAGTTGCTTTACTTGATAAGCTAACAGATGGTGGATTAACAGAGAAAACAGATATTGAAATAACAATCAATCATAAGAATGTAGATCTTATTGAATATTTAGAAGAGCAGTTCCCGGATGTAAATGTTAAAGAAGCGAATAAGAATGCAAATCGTTTATTGAAAGAGTTTTATAATAACTAAGAATTATAAAAACATATTGACGTACAGAATGTTGTACGTTATAATTTAAGTA